>JAKBCO010000334.1 GCA_021807785.1 Pseudomonadota bacterium | reverse complement strand
TCAGCACCCCCCGCCCGCGCACCAGGTCGGCGATCGCCCCGTTCGCCTCCGTCCAGCGCACATGGCGCTGACCGAACCGCGCCTTGCGCCCGTTCACCGTCCCCGCCGCCGGGTTCAGCCGCAGCGTCCAGCCGGCCCCGCTCGCCGCGTTCAGGCACCGCCAGGCTTCCCCCGCCGCCGCCCCGCGCGCCCCTGCCGCCATCGCCCCTGCCGCCATCGCCCCGGCCAGCACCGCCGCCGCCATCATCCGTCGCATCGCATCCCCCGCATCGTCCGCGCGCGCTACACTACCCGCCCCACGACCGGACTGACCATGGACTGGACCGCGCCCGCCATCATCCTGGAGACCCGCCTTTGGGGCGAGGCCGACCTGATCGTCACCGCGATGACCGAGGCCCACGGCACCCATCGCGGGCTGGCGCGCGGCGGCGCCTCGCGCGGTCAGGCCGCGCTCTGGCAGCCCGGGAACCTGGTCGCGCTGCGCTGGCTCGCCCGCCTTTCCGACCAGCTCGGCAGCTTCACCGCCGAGCTGGTCCACCCCGCCGCCGCCCTGGCGCTGGACGATGCGCTGGCGCTGGCGATGCTGACCGCCGCCACCGAGGTTGCCGCCGGCGCGCTGGTGGAACGCGAACCGCATCCGGCGGTCTTCCGCGGCCTCGTCTCCCTGATCGCCCATCTCGCCGAGGGCCCCGCCCTGCTGCCCGAGCTGGTCCGCTGGGAGGCGCTGCTGCTGGCCGAGCTCGGCTACGGGCTGGCGCTGGACCGCTGCGCCGTCACCGGCGCCGCCACCGGCCTCGCCTTCGTCTCCCCGCGCACCGGCCGGGCAGTGACGGCGGCGGCGGCGGCCGACTGGGCGGCGAAGCTGCTGCCGCTGCCCGCCTTCCTGACCGCAGCCGATGCTCCGGCCACCGCCGCCGACGGCCGCGACGGGCTCGCGCTCACCGGGCATTTCCTGGCCCGCGACGCTTTCGGCCTGCACCACAAGCCGCTGCCGCAGGCGCGGCGGATGCTCTACGACCGCGTCACCCTTCTCGCCGCCACGGAGTCGCCCCCGGATGCCGGATGACATCGGCCATATCGAACCCGCCCCGCTGGCGGACGCGTTGTCCGAGCGCTACCTGGCCTATGCGCTCTCCACCATCATGTCCCGCTCGCTGCCCGATGTGCGCGACGGGCTCAAGCCGGTGCATCGGCGGCTGATCTTCGCCATGCGCCAGCTGCGCCTGGACCCCGGCTCGGGGTTCAAGAAATGCGCCCGGGTGGTGGGCGACGTGATCGGCAAGTTCCACCCCCACGGCGATGTCGCGGTGTACGAGGCGCTGGTGCGGCTGGCGCAGGAGTTCGCGGTCCGCTACCCGCTGGTCGAGGGCCAGGGCAATTTCGGCAATATCGACGGCGATAACCCCGCCGCCATGCGCTACACCGAAGCCCGCCTGACCGAGGTCGCGCAGGCGCTGCTGGACGGGATCGACCAGGACGCGGTGGATTTCCGCCCCACCTATGACGGCGAGGAATCCGAACCCGTCGTCCTGCCCGGCGCCTTTCCCAATCTGCTGGCCAACGGCGCCGCCGGCATCGCGGTCGGCATGGCGACCTCGATCCCGCCGCACAACGCCGCCGAGCTCTGCGCCGCCGCCGCCCATCTGCTGCGCCACCCCGACGCCGACACCGCCGCCCTGCTCGCGCACATGCCCGGCCCCGATTTCCCCACCGGCGGCGTGCTGGTGGAGGACCCCGAGGCGATCCGCGCGGCCTACGAGACCGGTCGCGGCGGCTTCCGCCTGCGCGCGCGCTGGGCGGTGGAGCCGGGCAAATACGGCGCCTGGCGCATCGTGGTGACCGAGATCCCCTATCAGGTGCAGAAATCCCGCCTGATCGAGCAGATCGCGGCGCTGATGGAAGAGCGCAAATTGCCGTTGCTGGGCGATATCCGCGACGAAAGCGCCGAGGACATCCGACTGGTGCTGGAACCGAAGAACCGCGGCGTGGAACCCGAGCTGCTGATGGAGACGCTGTTCCGCGCCTCCGCCCTGGAAACCCGGTTCCCGCTCAACATGAACGTGCTGGACGCCACCCGCACGCCGCGGGTGATGGGCCTGCGGGAGGTGCTGGCGGCCTGGCTCGCCCATCGCGGCGAGGTGCTGGTGCGGCGGACCCGGCACCGGCTGGCCGAGATCGAACGCCGCCTCGAAATCCTCGCCGGCTATCTGATCGTCTATCTCAACCTCGACGAGGTGATCCGCATCATCCGCGAGGAGGACGCGCCGAAGCCGGCGCTGATCGCCCGCTTCGCGCTGACCGACACCCAGGCCGAGGCGATCCTCAACATGCGCCTGCGCTCGCTGCGCCGGCTGGAGGAGATGGAACTCAAGCGCGAACACGACGTGCTGACCCGCGAGGCCAAGGGGTTGCGCGCGCTGCTGGCCGATCCGGCCCGGCAACGCGACCGCCTGGCCGAGGAAATCGCCGCCACCGGCAAGAAATTCGCCGCCCCGCCGCTGGGCGCGCGCCGCACCACCCCGGCCGCGGCGCCGGCCCCGATCGCCATCGGTACCGACGCCTTCGTGGAGCGCGAGGCGATCACCGTCATCCTCTCGGAGAAGGGCTGGATCCGCGCCGTGAAGGGCGCGGTGGCCGATCCCGCTGAGCTGCGCTTCAAGGAGGGCGACCGGCTGCGCGTCCTG
>JAKBCO010000333.1 GCA_021807785.1 Pseudomonadota bacterium | reverse complement strand
GCCGCCGGCGATCATTGGCCACAGCACCCGCGGCACCAGCGCCACCAGCGCCAGATGGACGGCCAGGAAGCCCACGATCCCGGCCATGGCGAAGAAATGCACGTAACGCGAGGCGCGAAAGCCGCCGAAGAGATCGGACAACCACCAGAGCTGCACCGGCTTCCAGACCGCGAGGCCGGACAGCACCGCCAGCACCCCGAGCGCGATCACCGCCAGATACAGCGCCCGCTGCACCGCGTTGTAGCGTCCGTGGTCGTGGGCCAGGCGGAAGCGGAGCGCGGCGGCGAGATCCCGCCAGACCGCGCGCGGCCCGGGCGGGGCGAGCTTGCGGCGGAAATGCCCCGAAACCGTGCCCCAGACCAAGTAGGAGATCCCGTTCAGCACCAGCAGCCAGATCGCCGCCAGGTGCCAGGCCACCGCCGCGCCCAGCCACTGGCCGATGGTGATCGCCTCGGGGAAGGAGAACGGGAACAGCGGCGCGGCGTTGTAGATCTGCCAGCCGCTGCCGATCAGGGTGAGGATCGCCAGCGCATTGAGCCAGTGCATCAGGCGCAATGGCCACGGGTGGATAGAACGCATCGGTGCCTCCGCGTGTCGCAACCGGCGGCACGCTGGCCGCGCCGGGCCGGGCGGGTCCAGGCATGATGATGATGCCCGAACGGCATTGGCGCGCCATGGTCCGGGTGCGGCAGGGTGGCTTCCGGCGGACGGCATCGGGCCGGCCGTGTTTGCAATGGAGGCGACGATGCGTCGTATCGTTCTGACGGTTGCGGTGGCGGCGGGCCTGGCTCTGGCTGGCGGGGTCGGCGCGCGCGCCGCCACCGACAGCCCCATGGGTCATGGTTCGGCGATGGGGCACGGCTCGGCCATGGGTCACTCCAAGATGGGCCATTCCAAGATGGGCCACTCGGCCATGGGTCATGGCTCGACGATGGGCCACGGCTCGGCGATGGGCCACAAGACCAAGCCGTAACCAGGGTTCGCCCCGCCCCGCCGGGCGGGGCACCTTGTCGTTCGACGCGGGCCGCAGCACGCTGGCGTCAGGAGACCCGCCGATGCCCTCGCCGAAGCTGGCCGATAAGCTCGCCGCGCAGCGCGCCACCATGTCGGAAGAACTGCGTCTGGCATACGAGAACTCGGTCGCGGAGATGCTGGCGATCGGCGCCGGCACCACCGCGCTCGGGCTGGGCGACCGGTTTCCCGACATCGTGCTGCCGAATGCCGAGGGCGATCTGATCGCCATCGCCGATCTGCTGGCGCTGGGACCCGTGGTGGTCACCTTCTTCCGAGGCATCTGGTGCCCCTATTGCCGGCTGATGCTGGATGCGCTGGTGGTCGCGTTGCCGGAGATCGAAGCCGCCGGCGCGCGGTTGGTGGGTGTCACGCCGGAAACCGGCGGCCTCGCGCTGACCACCAAGCGCAACCACGGCGCCGCGTTCGAGGTGCTGTGCGACGTGGATTGCGGCCTCGGGCTGGATTGTGGGGTGGTGTTCCGCACGCCGGCGAGCTACCGCGCATTGCTGCTCAAGCACGGGCGGGACCTCGCGCCGCGGCATGGTAACGAGTCGTGGTTCATGCCGCTGCCGTCGGTGTTCGTGCTGGACCGCAGCGGGATCGTGCGCTGGCGGTTCTTCACCACCGATTTCAGCGAACAAGCGGAGCCCGATGACATCATCGCCGCGCTGCGCGCGCTGGGGCGCTGAGCGACGATGGAGTTGCACCAGGTCCGTTATTTCGTGGCGCTGTGCCGCACCCTGAACTTCACCCGCGCCGCCACGGAATGCAACGTGACCCAGCCGGCGCTGACGCGGGCGATCCAGAAGCTCGAGGAGGAGCTGGGCGGCGCGCTGCTCTACCGCGACCGCGGGATGACCCAGCTGACCCCGCTCGGCCGCATCACCCTGCCGCATCTGTCCGGGATGCTGGCGGCGGCGGCAACCGCGCGGCGGGTGGCCGACGAGGCGTTGGGGCGCCAGCAGATGCATCTGCGGGTGGGCCTGGGCCCGGCCATCTCCGCCGCCCGGGTGGCCGATGTGGTGGGCCGGCTGGCGCGGCACTGCCCCACGCTCGATGTGCATTTCGAGGAAGGCACGACGCCGGGGCTGGTGGAGGCGATGCTGGGCGACGCGCTGGATTGCGCCCTGCTGCCGGACGCCGACCTGCCCGAACGGCTGCATCGCTGGCGGTTGTGCGAGGAATGCTGCGTGGTGCTGCTGCCCGCCGCCCACCGGCTGGCGGCCCGCGATACGCTGACCGCGGCGGATCTGGAAGGCGAGACCTTGCTGGTCGGCCAGCGCTGCGGCGGCTTCGCGCTGCGGATGATCGAGGCCGGGGACGCCAGCTTCACCGTCCGCCGCTGCGGCGGATCCTGGGTGCAGATGCTGGACCTGGTGGCTGCCGGTCTCGGGGTGGCGCTGCTGCCGGATGCGCTGGTCATCGGGCCCGGGCTGGTCTCCCGCCCGCTGGTGGCGCCCGAGCTGCGGCGCGGGGTGGCGCTGACGGTGGTGGCGGGCCGGCCGCAGGGGACGGCGGTGGCGCAGTTCGTCAAGCTCTGCCGGGCGCGGGCGTTCGCGCCGGCGTGACGCTATGCGTCCGGCCGCCAGCGCCGCAGCAGCAGCGCGTTCGACACCACCGAGACCGACGAGAACGCCATCGCCGCGCCGGCCAGCATCGGGTTGAGCCACCCCAGCGCCGCCAG
>JAKBCO010000092.1 GCA_021807785.1 Pseudomonadota bacterium | reverse complement strand
AGCGCAGCTTCGTCGAGGCGCAGATCCGCGATGCCCTGTATCATCTTCCGGCGGCCGAACGGCCGGACGTGGCGGGCAAGACCGACGCCGCCGGCGCGCCGCTGATCTCGCCGCTGCTGGAAGTCTCACCCGAATCCATCGCCATCGCGCTGGCCCGCTTCCTGCCCGCCTACGGGTTCAACACCGAGGCCGTGCCGGCAGTCCCGCATCCCGAACGCCCGGCGGGGCTGCTGCGCCGCATCCCCGCCTTCTGCGCGGGCTGCCCGCACGCCACCTCGACGGTGCTGCCCGAAGGCTCGATCGCCACCGCCGGCATCGGCTGTCACTTCATGGCGCAGGATCGCGGGCCGGAGACCCGCACCTTCACCCAGATGGGCGGGGAAGGCGTGACCTGGGTCGGGCTTGCGCCCTTTACCGCCCTGCCGCATGTGTTCGCCAATCTGGGCGACGGCACCTACACCCACTCCGGCATCCTGGCGGTCCGTCAGGCGGTCGCCGCGGGCACCACGGTCACCTACAAGATCCTGATCAACGACGCGGTGGCGATGACCGGCGGCCAGCCCGCCGAGGGTGGGTTCACGGTGGCCGATATCGCCGCCCAGCTGCGCGCCGAAGGGGTTCAGCGCATCGCCGTGGTGGCCGACGAGGCCGCGCGCCTGCCGCCCGCCACCGCGCTTCCGCCCGGCGTCAGCCGCCACACCCGCGCCGAACTCGATGCGGTGCAGCGCGAATTACGCGCAACCGCGGGGGTCTCGGCACTGCTCTACGATCAGGTCTGCGCCACCGAGAAGCGTCGCCGCCGCAAGCGCGGCAAGCTGCCCGAACCCGCCCGCAGCGTGACCATCAACCCGGAAATCTGCGAGAATTGCGGCGATTGTTCCACCCAGTCCGGCTGCATCGCGATCGAACCGGTCGAAACCGGGCTCGGCCGCAAGCGGCGGATCAACCCGACCGCCTGCAACGTCGATCTCTCCTGCCTGAAAGGCTTCTGCCCGAGCTTCGTCACCACCGCCGGCGCGCCCGCGGCGCCCGATGCCGATCCGCGCTGGGCCGAGCGAGAGGCGGACCTCGCCGCCGCGCTGCCGCAGCCCGAACTGCCCGCGGCGCGGCCCTGGCGAGCGCTGTTCGCCGGCATCGGCGGCGGCGGGATCGTCACCTCCGGCGCGGTGCTGGCGATGGCGGCGCATCTGGAAGGCCAGGCGGTGCGCACCCTCGATTTCACCGGGCTGGCGCAGAAGAACGGGGCGGTGGTCGCGCATGTGCAGATCGGGTCCGAGGATGCGCTCGACGTGGTGCGCATCCCGCTGGGCGGGGCCGACCTGATGCTCGCGGCCGACCTCGCGGTGGCGGCGGGACCGGGGGTACTGGAGCGCTGCGCCCCGGACGGGACGGTGATCGGCAATCTGGACCTCGCCGCCACCGCCGCCTTCAAGGCCGACCCGCGGCTGATGATCGATGCCGGGCTGCACCGGCGGGTGATCGCGCGAACCACCGGCGCCGGCACCTGGTTGCACGGGGTACGTCTGGCCGAGACACTGTTCGGCAATGCCCAGGCGATGAACACGTTGCTGCTGGGAATCGCCTGGCAGCAGGGTAAGGTGCCGGTCGGCGAGGCGGCGATCCGCCGCGCGATCACACTCAACGGCGCCGCGGTGGCGGTGAACCAGCGGGCCTTCACCTGGGGCCGCATCCTGGCGCACCGGCCGGAGCTGATCGACCAGATTTTGTCGCACCCGGCCGAGGCGCCCCCGGCAACGATTCCCGAGCTGATCGCCGAGCGCGCCGATCGCCTGACGGCCTATCAGAACGCCTCCTATGCCACCCGCTACCGCTCGCTCGCCGAGGCGGCCGCGGCGCGCGAGGCGTCGGTGTTCGGCACCCCCGGCCCGTTCGCCCGCGCGGTCGCCGAAGGGCTGTTCCGGGTGATGGCAATCAAGGACGAATACGAGGTTGCCCGTCTGCACGCCGAAGCCAGCTACGGGCCGTCGCCCGCGTTCCACTTGTCGCCGCCGTTGCCGCTCGGGGTCGATCCGGCTACCGGACGGCGGCGCAAGATCGCCATCCCGGGATGGCTGGCGCTGCCGCTGTTCCGCCTGCTGCGGCACGGCAAGCGGCTGCGGTTCACCCCATTCGATCCATTCGGCTGGCAAACCGAGCGCCGCCACGAACGCGCGCTGATCGACCAGTACGAGGCGGACATCCGCGGCGCGATCTCCGCGCTCTCCCCGGCAACGTGCCAAACCGCCACCGAACTCGCCAACCTGCCCGACCTGATCCGCGGTTTCGGCCCGGTCAAGGCGGCCAACCTGGCCAATGCCACGGCCCGCCGCGATGCGCTGCTGGCAGCGCTGGCGAGTCCGGCGGTGCGGCTGGCGGCGGAGTGAAGGACGGCCGGGGGCCAAAGCCCTCCGGTCTTGCTGTCACCCCATCGCCCCCCGCGCCGCCACCGGCCAGAGGCACTCGACCACGCCGCCGCGGACGCCGACATACCAGTCGTAGCGGTCAACCGTGGGATCGCAGTGGCCGGGGATCAGGCGCAGTTTCTCGCCGAGTTTCGGGCTGGTTGTTTCGGGGGCCGCTTCCAGCTTGCCGTGTTCGTCGGAGGCCGAAACGAAGCGCAGGTCCGGCCGGTTCCACACCAACGGCAGGCCGGAATCCACGGCCACGGCCTTGTGTCCCGCATCCAGCACGGCGATGCCGGGCCGCGGCGCGCTCATCACCTGGGACAGAACGAACAGGGACTGGCGGAAGGTGCTGACCGGAGCGCCGGTCTCGTCCAGGTTCCGCCCGTAGTCGGCGTCCATGAAGATGTAGCTGCCGGCCTGGATTTCGGTGAACACGCCGGAGGCGGCCTCCAGCGCGAAGGACCCGGTGCCGCCGCCGCCGACGATCGGGCAGGCGATGCCCTGCTGGCGGAGTTGTTCCACCGTACGCCGCGCGCCCTCGACGGCGGTGCCGATCAGGGCGGCGCGTTCGGCGGGGCTGCGCCGATGCTGGGCGCTGCCCTGATAGGCTTGCAGCCCGCCGAAGCAGAGATGCGGGGAGCCGGCGATGCGCTGCGCCAGGGCCACCGCCTCGGGGCCGGGAGTGACGCCGCAGCGGCCGGCGCCGGCATCGATCTCCACCAGCACGGTCAGGCGGGTGCGCGCGGCCTCGGCGGCGGCCTCGATGGCGGCGATGCCGGCCAGGTCGTCGGCGCAGACGGCGATGCGGGTGATGCGGGCCAGCGCGGCAAGCCTTGCAAGCTTCGCCGGCGCGATCACTTCATTGCTGACCAGAATATCCGGCACGCCGGCCCAGGCGAGGATTTCCGCCTCGGCGGTCTTCTGCACGCATTGCCCGACGGCGCCACGGGCGAGTTGGAGGTGGGCGATGACGGGAGATTTGTGGGTCTTGGCGTGGGCGCGCAGCCGCGCCCCGGTGGGGGCGAGCAACGCGGCCATGCGGTCGAGATTGTGTTCGAACGCATCGAGGTCGAGCACCAGGGCCGGGGTGTCGATCTCGGATTCGGGTTGGCCGGGCCGGGCGGGGGGCGGTTGCAGCATGGGGGACCATCACGGATGCCGTCGGGGGGTCCTCGATAGCATGGTCTCACACCGGCGGCGCTACTCGATCGCTCGTCGCTCGGACGGCGCGTCGCCGGTATGGTCTCGATCCGCGCGCAGCCGCCACGCCAACCCTGCGCGCGATACGGTCGGCCGACGGGACCGACCGGCTCAGTCGTCGTCCTCCCCCGCCAGTTCCGCCCGCGCCCGCCCGGCCTCGGTGCCCAGCCGGTCGAGCAGGCTCGCCAGCAATTCCCCGGTCATCCCCGCCACCGGCACGCGGCCCCACAGCACCACGTGCCCGGCGGCATCGGCGGCGGCGCAGAACGGGGCCAGGTCGGAATCGTAGAAATTCTGCCGCAGCAGCCACAGCATGGTGCCGTGATCGGGCCGGGGTGGCAGCGGCGCCACCGGGGCGACGATCAGCAGCGTCACATCGTCGGTGCCGTAGATCAGCACCTGGGATTCCTCGCCAATGGTCAGCGCCACCGCACCGTCATCATCGGCCGGCAGGCTGTCCACCTCCAGCGCCTGGGCCAACGCGGCATAGAGCGCCCTTGTCTGTTCCAGCATCGAAGCGGTTCCTCATGGCGGTGGGGCCGGCTACTGCTCGGGCATGATACAGGTTTGCAGCTCCTGCGCGAATTTCTTCCAGCCGTGCCGGCCGAATCGATCCGGCTTATGGCCGAAATGATCTATCCCGATCCGCAGGGCTGCGTTGACCGCACGCGGGGAGTCCGCATGACGCAGCCGGTCGTCGAGCTCGGCCAGCACCGCTCCGCCGGCACTTTTCGGGTCCACGTTCACGAGTTCGGGATAGACCACATGGCGCAGGATGGTGCGTGCGTGGTCCTGCGCGATCACCCCCTGGTTCACCGCCACGCCGGCGGCGGCGACGCCGCCGGAGGCGGCACCTCCCTTGCGCAGCGCGTCCAGCAGCGGATCGAGCTTGCCCGATTTGTTGAGCGCCCGCCCGACATACCCTTGCCGGTCGGCATCACCCGCCGATGCCTTGTCCAGCGCGGCCAGCAGCGCCCGCACCTCCTTGTCGGCGGCCAGCGCGGCAGCGGGGCCGGCGGCGAGCGCCCCCACCCGCGCCGTCAGACGGGTCATGGCGGCGTCAACGATGTTGCGGAACGCCAACGCCTCGGCCGCGCCCGGATAACCGTCCTTGGCCAGCGCGGCGAGGTCGGGCCGCCCGATCGCCATCAGCATCTGCCCGTCGGAGGCGAACTCGTGCGTCTTCGGCTGCTGGCGCTTGCGGATCGCGTCGAGCGTCGCGGAATCGGTCAGGTCCTGCAGCTGGATCTTGTCGGCCAGATCCATATCGAAATTGACCGTGCCGCTCAGGAACCCGGTGAAATCCTTCTTTTCCCCCTTGCCGCCCTTCTTCCCGGGCGGCGTGGTGAAGGTCAGCGGCACCATCACCACATTCTCCGGGTCGTCGGCGAGGCCGCGGTTCTTGGCATAGTCGTCGGCCTCGAGATTGGCATGGGTCAGCATGTCGCCGACCTTCAGCTTCTTGCCGAAGACGGTGGTGGTGAAACGATCAAAGGTGCCGAAATCCGGAGCGGCCTTGCCTTGCAGGATGTCGTGGGCGGCCTGCTCCTCGAAGACGAAGGTCATCGCGCCCTTGTCCGGCATCGGGTCGAGGTTGCGCTCGGCGCCGATGCTTTCCAGCGTGGGGGCGTTGTTCATCACCCCGCCGTCCTGGAACCGCGCGGTGATGCCGGACGGAAGCGGGATATCGACCGGCTTGAAGACCGGCGGCAGCGCCGCCGAGGCGTGAACCGCGAGCGCCACCTCCAGATCGGGCGTGGTCTCGGCGCTGAAGATCATCAGCTGCGGTGCGTCGGTGTCCTTGATCGGCTTGCCGGTCTTCGGGTCCACCTGCGACATGAAGGAGCCGGAGATCACCACCTCCTTCACCGCCGGGATCACCTTCGACAGCGTCGCCAGGTCGCCGAAGGTGGGGCCCTTGGTGCCGCCGGCCAACCGATCGAGGATCGCGGTCACGGCGGGATCCACCGGCTTCTGCTGCACCGACTGACGCTCGATATATTCGGAAATGCGCTTTTGCAGCGTGGTATCCAGATTGGCGCGCACCAGGCTCTCGAGCCCGCTGCCGTCCAGCCCGCCGCCGAACAGCACCTCGGCCATGTTCTTGCCCTGCTTGATCTTGTCGGCAACCGTCGGGTCGTTGCCGATGGCGGCGAACTCGGTCCCGGTCATGCCGGCCGCCACCATCGCCGCGGTCATCGAGCCGACCGAGGCGCCGGTGACGGTATTCACGTCCTTCAGCACGCCGCTGTTCTCGAGCGCGCGCACCGCGCCGGGCAACGCTGCCCCCTTGCCGCCGCCGCCCGAGAAGGTGAGCGTGCGCACCGGTGGCGGCGGCGCGGCCAGGGCAACGCGCCCATCGGCGCCATGGGTGATCCGCAACGTTCTCCCCGCGGCGCCGGCATAGGTCGCGGGTGCGCCGGCCGGGTGGGCGGGACGGATCGGCTGGCCCGAGAGCGGGCGGGCGACCAGGTCCGGCGCGCGCGGCGGCGGGCGCAGGGGCGGCGCCGGGGCGAAGCGGACCGGCCGGGGCGGCGCCGCCGCGCCGGACTCCGGCAGCCGCACGCCAAGCACCCGGGCCACCCAGTCGTTCCTGGTCAGGGCCTCGCTCATGATCGTTTCCGTTGCCGACCTGACAACTATCTACCCCGCCCCCGGGTCCGCTTCAATCGCGGCGCGGGATGGCCAGCCGCGGCTCGCCCCTGTAATCTGCGGCACGACCTCAAGCGGAGCCGCCATGAACCCGACCGATCTCGCCCGGCTGGAAGCCTATCTGCGCACCACGCTGGGCAACCCGCGGCTGCGGCTGGACGCCCCCAAGGCGCGCGGCGCTTCGGTGGAACTGCGGCTCGGCGAGGAGTTCCTGGGCACGGTCCACCGCGACGACGAGGACGGCGAGGTTTCGTTCTCTATCCATATCACCGTGCTGGACGAGGACCTGCCGCGCATGGCCGCCCCGCCGCCGGCGCCGAAGCGGCCCGCGCCTCGGCGATGAGCGTGCGAGATCACGGGCCGGCGCGTGGCTTGGTGACCGCACCCCGCGCCGCCCTCGCGGACCCGGGCTGATGGCATTCTGGCTGGTCAAGTCCGAACCGGACGCCTTCTCCTGGGACCAGCAGGTCGCCAACGACGTGGAGCCCTGGACCGGCGTGCGCAACCACGCCGCGCGCAACAACCTTGCCGCCATGCAGCGCGGCGACCGCGCCTTCTTCTATCATTCCAACACCGGCCGCGAGATCGTCGGCGTGGTGGAAGTGGCCCGCGAAGCCTATCCGGACCCCACCGCCGAGACGGGCCCCTGGCTCGCGGTGGACATGCGCGCGCTGGGGCCGATGCCGCGCCCGGTCACCCTGGCCGCGATCAAGGCCGAACCGGCGCTGGCCGAGCTCGCCCTGGTGCGCCAGTCGCGCCTCTCGGTGCTGCCGGTCTCGCCCGCGCATTGGGACCTGATCTGCCGGATGGGCGGGTGGACTCGCTGATCCCGGAGCCGCCGCGCGCGCTCTGCCCGGCCACCGCCCTGGCCGAGGGCGCCGCGCGCGGCTTTCCTCCGGCCGGGCCGGGCTTCGCCGGGGTCTTCCTGGTGCGCAAGGGCGGGCGCGTGTTCGGCTATGTCAACGCCTGCCCGCATCTCGGCGTCTCGCTGGAATGGACCGCCGACCGGTTCCTGTCCGCCGACGGCACCAGTATCGTCTGCGCCATGCACGCGGCGGTGTTTCGCATCGGCGACGGCGCTTGCCTCTCGGGCCCGTGCGACGGTGCGGCGCTGACCCCGGTCGCGGTCACCGAGGCGGACGGGATGCTGTGCGTGCCCGCCGGCGCGGGCCGTCACGCGAAGACCGACTGATCTCACCCCCCGGCCAGCGCGCGCACCGCCTCCGGCCGCATCCCCGCCTCCCGCATCCCGCGCAGCGAGGCCGCCCCGTCGCGCTTGGCCAGCCGTCGCCCGTCCGGCCCCGTCAGCAGCGGATGATGCGCGTAGCGCGGCGCCGGCCAGCCGAACAACGCCTGCAACAGCCGGTGCAGCGCGGTGGCGGGTTTCAGATCTTCCCCCCGGGTCACCAGGCTCACCCCTTGCGCGGCATCGTCATGGGTCACGCAGAGATGGTAGCTGGCCGGCACCTCCTTGCGTCCCAGCACCACGTCGCCGAAGCGGGCCGGCTCGGCCGCGCACCAGCCCTCCGCCTCCTCGTGCCAGCGCAGCGTCCCGGCCTCGGCCGCCGCGCGCGCCATGTCCAGCCGCAGCGCATAGGGCGCGCCGGCGGCGAGGCGGGCCGCGCGCTCCGCCGCCGACAGGGCGCGGCAGGTGCCGGGGTAGAGCGGCCCGTCCGGCCCGTGCGGCGCCGCGGGGGCAGCGGCGATCTCGCGGGCGATGGCGGCGCGGGTGCAAAAGCACGGGTAGAGCAGCCCGCGCCCGGCCAGCGTGTCCAAAGCGGCACGGTATTCGGGCAGATGCCGCGATTGCACCCGCGGCTCCCCGTCCCAGTCGAGCCCGAGCCAGGCGAGGTCCTCCAGGATGGCGTCGGTGAACTCCTCCCGGCAGCGGGTCGGGTCGATATCCTCGATCCTGAGCAGGAACCGCCCGCCCGCCTGCCGTGCGCGCCGCCAGGCGGCCAGCGCCGCCGCGGCGTGGCCCAGATGCAGGAACCCGTTGGGGCTGGGGGCGAAGCGGGTGGTGATGGACATGGCGGCAGGGTTGCGGCAAGCCGGCGGGCGGGCAAGCAGGGAGATCGGGCGATGGCGGAACTGGACGGGCCGCGCAAGGCGCCGGCCGCGGGCGGGGCGGCGCGGCAGCTGGTGGTGTTGTGCCACGGTCTCGGGGCCGACGGGGCGGATCTGATCGATCTCGCCGGCGCCTGGGGCCAGGCCGTGCCGGACGCCGCCTTCGCCTCGCCCGACGCGCCTTTCCCGCATGACGCCGGCTTCGGCCGGCAATGGTGGAGCGTCGCCGATCGCAGCCCCGCCGCCACCGAGGCCGGGGTGCGTCGCGCCGCGCCGTTCCTGCACCGGTTCATCGATGCCGAGTTGACGCGGCTGGGCCTGCCGGCGGACGCCTATGCGCTGATGGGATTCAGCCAAGGGGCGATGATGGTGCTGTTCGCCGGGCTGCGCCGTGCCACCCCGCCCCGCGCCATCCTGGCCTTCTCCGGCGCTCTGGTCGCCCCGGCGAGTCTCGCGACCGAGCTCGCCCACCCCGCCCCGGTGCTGCTGGTGCATGGCGAGGCCGACGAGGTGGTGCCCGCCGCCCGCTCCCACGACGCCGAGGCCGCGCTGCGCGCCGCCGGCATCCCGGTGGAGAGCTGCTTCGTTCCACGGCTGGGTCATGGGATCGATCAGACCGGGCTTGCCATGGGCGGGCTCGCGTTGCAGCGGGCGTTCACGCAATAGGCGGTTGCGGTGCGCGCAAGCGTCGGTATGATGAGCGCTCCATGACGACGGCTCCGGGGACCGCGCCCGCCTCGGAGACGAAGGGACAGGACGCGGGAAACCGCCACATGCGGCCGTGCAACTCAAGCCGGCCGGGTAACGACCCAGCCGCCGGAACCTCTCGGATGGCACCAGGGATCAGGCTATCACCCATCGCAGCCGGCACGGCCTGAGCCGATGCTGGCCTACGCGCTGCGGCGGATCGCCGCCACCATCCCGGTCATGCTGATCGTCGCGTTCATGGTGTTCGGGCTGCTCTACCTCGCACCCGGTGACCCGGCGGCGGTGATCGCGGGCGATCAGGCGACGCCCGCGCAGGTGCAGGCCATCCGGGTCTCGCTCGGCCTCGATAAACCGTTCCTCACCCGGTTCGGTACCTGGCTGTGGCAGATCCTGCATGGCAATCTGGGCAAGTCCATCTTCACCGGGCTGCCGGTGACCACCATGATCGCGCAGCGGCTGGAGCCCACCCTGTCGCTGATGGTGTTCAGCACGCTGATCGCCATCGTGGTGGCGATCCCGCTCGGCGTTCTGGCGGCGGCCCGGCAGGGTTCATGGATCGACCGCGCGGTGATGGCGCTGGCGGTGTTCGGCTTCTCCACCCCGGTGTTCGTGGTCGGGTATCTCCTGGCCTGGGCATTCGGGCTCAAGCTCGGCTGGCTGCCGGTGCAAGGGTTCCACCCGATCTCGGATGGGTTCTGGCGTTTCCTGCGCGGGCTGATCCTGCCCTCGGTGGCGCTGGGGCTGATCTACATCGCCCTGATCGCCCGCATCACGCGGGCCACCATGCTGGAAGTGCTGAGCCAGGATTACATCCGCACCGCGCGCGCCAAGGGGGTGGGCATGGGACGCATCCTGTTCGTCCATGCCCTCAAGAACGCCGCGGTGCCGATCGTCACCGTGATCGGCTCCGGCGTCGCGCTGCTGATCGGCGGGGCGGTGGTGACGGAAAGCGTGTTCGCCATTCCGGGGCTGGGGCGCCTCACTACCGATGCCATATTGCAACGGGATTACCCGGTGATCCAGGGCGTCGTGCTGCTGTTCTCGTTCACCTATGTGATGGTGAACCTGATCGTCGATCTGCTCTACACCCTGTTCGACCCGAGGATCCGCTATTGAGCGCGACCATCCTGCCCGACGTGCTGCCGCCGGTGGTCCGGCGCGGCGCGGTATGGGGTTTCCTGCGCCGCCATCCCACCGCCGCGCTGGGGGCGGCGATCCTGGTGGTGATGGTCGCGATCGCGGTGTTCGCCCCGTTCCTCGGCACCGTCAATCCGATCGCGATCGATCCGATCCACCGCCTGGAAGATCCTTCGGCCCGGCACTGGTTCGGCACCGACATGCTGGGGCGGGATGTTTATTCGCGCACGCTCTACGGGGCGCGCATCTCGCTCGGAGTAGGCTTCGCGGTGGCGCTCTGCGCCGCCGCCGCCGGCACCCTGGTGGGCGTGAGCGCCGGCTTCGTGCGGCTGCTGGACGGGATCCTGATGCGGGTCATGGACGGGCTGATGTCGATCCCGCCGATCCTGCTCGCGATCGCGCTGATGGCGCTCACCCGTGCCTCGGTCGGCAACGTGATCCTCGCCATCTCCGTCTCGGAGTTCCCGCGCGTTTCGCGGCTGGTGCGCGGCATCGTGCTGAGCCTGCGCGAACAGCCCTTCGTGGAGGCCGCGATCGCCGCCGGCACCCGCACCCCGGCGCTGATCCGCCGCCACATCCTGCCCAACCTGATGGCCGCGCTGCTGGTGCAGGCCACCTTCACCTGCGCCTCGGCGATGATTACGGAGGCGATCCTGTCTTTCATCGGCGCCGGCACCCCGCCGATCATCCCGTCCTGGGGCAATATCATGGCCGAGGGCCGCGCGCTGTGGGAGATCAAGCCCTATATCGTGTTCTTCCCGGCGGTGTTCCTCTCGGTCACGGTGCTGGCGGTGAATCTGCTGGGCGATGGGATGCGCGACGCGCTGGACCCCAGGCTGGCCAAACGCCTGTGACGCCGCTGCTGGAAGTCACCGCCCTGCAAACGCATTTCGCCACCCCGGACGGGGTGGTGCGCGCGGTGGAGGGGCTGTCGTTCACCGTCGCCGCCGGCGAGACGCTGGCGATCGTGGGCGAATCCGGCTGCGGGAAATCGGTCACCTCGATGTCGATCCTGCGGCTGATCCCGATCCCGCCCGGGCGCATCGCCGGATCGATCCGCTTCCAGGGCCAGGAATTGCTCGACCTGCCGGAAGCCGGGATGCGGCGCATCCGCGGCAACGAGATCGCGATGATCTTCCAGGAGCCGATGACCAGCCTCAACCCGGTGCTGACCATCGGCCGGCAGATCACCGAGACCCTGCGCCTGCACCAGGGCCTGTCGGCGCAGGCGGCCGCGGCGCGGGCGGCGGAGACGCTGAGCCTGGTCGGGATTCCGGCTCCGGAACGGCGCGCCCGCGAATACCCGCACCAGCTCTCGGGCGGGATGCGCCAGCGGGTGATGATCGCCATGGCGCTGGCCTGCAATCCGAAGCTGCTGATCGCCGACGAGCCGACCACCGCGCTCGACGTGACCATCCAGGCGCAGATCCTGGAACTGATGCGCGGGCTCAAGCAGCGGATCGGCTCGGCGATCATGCTCATCACCCATGATCTCGGCGTGGTGGCCGAAACCGCCGAGCGGGTGGTGGTGATGTATGCCGGGCGCAAGGTGGAGGAAGCGCCGGTGGCCGCGCTGTTCGCCCGCCCCGCCCATCCCTACACGGTGGGGCTGCTGGGCGCGGTGCCGAAGCTGGTGGCCGAGGCGGGCGGGGCCGTGCGGACCCGGCTCGCCGAGATCCCGGGGCTGG
>JAKBCO010000091.1 GCA_021807785.1 Pseudomonadota bacterium | reverse complement strand
AGGTGGAATGGGTCGAACGGGACTCGGTGCTGCCGCCGGAGCTGTTCAACCGGTTCCAGAACGATGCGTTCTGGCGGGTGGCCGAGAACAACCCGCACGACGTGCCGGTGATCGCCTACCGGGAGGGCTGATCGGGCGCCGGCGCCAGCATCGGCCCCAACCGGCGTCCGGCGAACAGATGCACGTGCAGATGCGGCACCTCCTGGTGCGAATCCGGCCCCGCGTTGGCCAGCAGCCGATACCCCGGCGCCTCCAGCCCCAGCTGCCGCGCAACCCGCCCCACCGCGCGGATGAACCCCGCGATCTCCGCCTCCGACGCCGTGGCCGAGAAATCCGCGAAGGAACAATACCGTCCCTTCGGGATCACCAGCACATGCACCGGCGCCTGCGGGTTGATGTCGTGGAACGCCAGCGCCCACTCGTCCTCGAATACCTTCCGGCATGGGATCTCGCCGCGCAGGATGCGCGCGAAGACGTTGGTATCGTCATAGGGCGGCAATCCGGACACGGACATCCTGGTTCCCCCGGTCATGGAATCTTGGTGGTGGCCACTCCGGCGCGGCCGGGCAGCTTCTCGGCGCGGGCGGCCTTCTCGGCGATGCCGCTGATCCCCTCGCGCCGGCGCAGCTCGGCCCATACCTGCTCGGGCGCGACCCCGGTGGCCACCCACAGCACCATCAGGTGATACAGCACGTCGGCGCTTTCCGCGACCACCGCCTGCGCGTTGCCGGCGACCGCCTCGATCAGGCACTCCACCGCCTCCTCGCCGAATTTCTGCGCCACCTTGGCCACCCCGCGCGACAGCAGCCGCGCCGAGTGGCTGATCGCGGGGTCCACCTCGCGCCGCGACAGCACCACGTCGAACAGCCGGTCCAGCACCCCCGCCCCGGGGCCGATGGCGAGCGGCGCGTCCGGCGGCGGCACGGTTGCCGGCTTGCGGCGGCGCTTCTCCGCCCCGCCGCGCTTGCCGGCGCCGGATTTGGTCTTGGCGCCGGATTTACGGGAAGCCTTGGCCATGCTCAGGCCGCCGCTGGCGGCCGGGCAAGCCGGCGCACCGGCAGACCGGCCTCGGCCAGCGCGTCCTTCACGTCGGCGATGCGGAAGGTGCCGAAATGGAACACGCTGGCGGCCAGCAACCCGGTCGCCCCGGCGCGCGCGCCCTCCACGAAATGCGCCAAGGTGCCGACCCCGCCGGAGGCCACCACCGGCACCCGCACCGCCCCGCACACCGCGCCCAGCAGCCCCAGGTCGAACCCCGCCCCGGTGCCGTCGCGGTCCATGCTGGTCAGCAGGATCTCGCCGGCGCCGGCCGCGGCGACCTGGCGGCACCAGTCCAGCACGTCGATCCCGGTGGCCCGGCGCCCGCCATGGGTGAACACCTCCCAGCGTCCGGGGCCGGCGGCCTTGGCATCCACCGCCACCACCACGCATTGGCTGCCGAATTTCTCCGCCGCCTCCGCCACCAGCGCCGGGCGCGCCACGGCGGCCGAGTTGATGCTGCATTTGTCGGCCCCGGCCAGCAGCAGCCGGCGCATATCCTCCACGCTGCGCACCCCGCCGCCGACGGTCAGCGGCAGGAACACCCGCGCCGCGGTGCGCGCGACCACGTCGAGGATGGTGTCGCGGTTCTCGTGGCTCGCGGTGATGTCGAGGAAGGTGAGCTCGTCCGCGCCGGCGGCGTCATAGAGCGCGGCCTGTTCCACCGGATCGCCGGCATCGCGGAGCGCGACGAAATTCACGCCCTTGACGACCCTTCCATCCTTCACGTCCAGGCAGGGGATGACGCGCAGCTTCAGCATGACGACAGAATTCTTACACCCAGATGACGTGACCGGAGCAAGCCCTAACGCAACGCCGCCAGCGCCGCGGCCGGATCGAGCCGCCCGTCATAGAGCGCCCGCCCCACCACCACCCCCGCGAGCGCGGTTCCCGGCGCCGCCGCCCGCAGCGCCAGCAGATCATCGAGCCCCGCCACGCCGCCGGAGGCGATCACCGGCACCGAAACCAGCCGCGCCAGCGCCAGGGTCTGCTCCAGATTGACCCCGCCCAGCATCCCGTCGCGGGCGATATCGGTGCAGATCAGCGCCGCCGCCCCGGCATCCGCCATCCTGAGCGCGAGGTCGCTGGCCGCCAGATCGGTGGTCTCGGCCCAGCCCTCGGTTGCCACCATGCCGTCGCGGGCATCGATGCCGACCACGATCCGCCCGGGAAAGCGCCGGCAGGCGGCGCGCACCAGCGCCGGGTCGCGGGCGGCGACGCTGCCCAGGATCACCCGCCGCACCCCGGCCGCGAGCCAGGTCTCGATCGCCGCCAGGTCGCGGATGCCGCCGCCGAGCTGGACCGGGATCTCCACCGCCGCCAGGATCGCGCGCACCGCGTCCCCGTTCACCGATCGGCCGGCGAAGGCGCCGTTGAGGTCCACCACATGCAGCCAGGCGAACCCGGCCGCCGCCCAGGCCCGCGCCTGCGCCGCCGGATCCTCGGCATAGACGGTGGCGGCAGCCATCTCGCCCCGGCGCAGACGCACGCACTGCCCGTCCTTCAGGTCGATCGCCGGATAGAGGGTCAGGCTCATCCGCGCATCCCGCCCTGCTGAAGAAGTTTGTAATAGAAGTATCCCTGTACCGTCAGTCCCCCGACCCGCGCATAGGCCGGATGCACACCCCAGCGAACAAACCCCAGGGATTCGTAAAGATGCAGTGCCGCGGCCTGGGATTCGCGCACATCGAGGTTCAGCACCTGATAGCCCAGCGCGCGCGCCGCCTCCTCGACATGCTGGGTCAGGAGGCGCGCCATGCCGTGTCCGCGCGCATAGGGGGCGACGAAACTGTGCATCAGGGTGGCGGCGAAGGCCTGCGCCTCGTTGTTGCGCGGCGGGCGGACCAGCTGCGCGGAGCCGACGATGCTGCCGTTGAGGCGCGCCAGGAACAGGCTGCGTTCCGGCACCAGCAGCACGCCGCGATAATATTGTTCGAGCGCCCGGCGCGGCGGCGGCGCCAGCCAGCCGAACCCGCCGCCATCCAGGATCGCCGCCTGGGTCGCCTCGCAGAGGGCGTTGAGGTCGGTCTCGGTGAAGGCCTCGGCGCGCTCCACGCCGCGCTCGGCCGCCTGCGCCGCATCCGGACCCTGGGGGCGATCGGACATGGATCAGGCCTCCCAGCGCAGGAAATTGCCCAGGATGCGCAGGCCGACCTCCTGGGATTTTTCGACATGGAACTGGGTGCCGGCGCGCCGGCCGCGCGCGACCATCGCCACCACCGTCCCGCCATAATCGGTGGTGGCGATCACGTCGGCCGGATCGGCCCCGCGCAGCGCGTAGCTGTGGACGAAATAGGCGTGATCGCCGGGCGCGAGTCCGTCGAGCAGCGGATGCGCGCCGGGGCGGAAGTCGAGCGCGTTCCAGCCCATCTGCGGCAGCCGCAGGCCGGGCGGGTCCATCGCCGCGATCTCGCCGGCGATCCAGCCGAAGCCCGGGGTGATGCGGTGCTCGAGGCCCCGTTGGGCCATCAGCTGCATCCCCACGCAGATGCCGAGGAAGGGCGTGCCGGCCTCGGTCGCGCGCAGGATCGCCTGATGCATCCCGGCCACCGCGGCGAGGCCGGCGGCGCAATCGGCGAAGGCACCCTGGCCGGGCAGCACGATGCGGTCGGCGCCGGCGACGGTTTCGGGGTCGGCGGTCACCAGCACCTCGGCCGCGAGCCCGGCGCGCTCCGCCGCCACCGCCAGCGCGCGGGAGGCGGAGGCGAGGTTGCCGCTGCCGTAATCGACCACCGCGACCCGCATCATGCGCCCCGGCCGGTCCCCCCGGCCGGTCACAGCGTGCCCTTGGTGGAGGGTACCGCGTTGCCGACGCGCGGATCCGGCGCCACCGCGGCGCGCAGCGCGCGGGCGGTCGCCTTGAAGCAGGCTTCGGCGATGTGATGGGTGTTGCGCCCGGCCGCCTGGGTGACGTGCAGGGTCAGGCGGGCATTGGCGGCGAGCGCGCGGAAGAACTCCTCGAACAATTCGGTGTCCATCTCGCCCAACTGCGGCTGGCCGAAGGTCACCGACCAGACCAGCATCCCGCGCCCGGAGATGTCGATCGCCGCCTCCACCCGCGCCTCGTCCATCGGCGCCACCGCATGGCCGAAGCGGGCGATGCCGCGCTTTTCGCCCAGCGCCTGGGCGATCGCCTGGCCCAGCACGATGCCGATGTCCTCGGTGGTGTGGTGGGCGTCGATATGCAGGTCGCCCTCGGCGCGGATGGTGAGGTCGAACAGCGCGTGGCGGGTGAGCGCGGTCAGCATGTGGTCGAGGAAGCCGATCCCGGTCTCGATCTCGGCCTGGCCGGAGCCGTCGAGGTCGAGGGTGACGGTGACGTCGGTTTCGGCGGTGGTGCGGGTGATGGAAGCGGTGCGGCCCATGGGCGGTGCGTAGCGCAGGCGCCCAGCGGAAACCAGTGGGGGGAAACCCGTGGGGGCGGGGCCTTGCGTTGGCGAGGGGAGCTGACCGGTCATTCACCTCGGGAGCCGCCGATGACGCCCTGGCCCGAGCAGACCGCCAAGGCCCGGTTCTGCGACTTGCTCGACCGCTGCCTCGCCGAGGGCCCGCAGCCGATCACCCGGCACGGCATCGAGACCGCGGTGCTGGTCCCCGCCGCCGAGTGGCACCGGCTGCGCGAAGCCGCCCGACCGACCCTGAAGGCGCTGCTGCTGTCCGATCCCGCCCGCGGCACGCTGACCTTGGCCGCCCGTGGCACCGCAAGCCGCTGCGAGCCGCCGGTGCGGGACTGACCCGGCGCGCGCGGTGTTTCTGCTGGATACCAGCGTCGTCGGGAACTGCGGCGCGCCCGCCCGCACGGGGCCGTGCTGGCCTGGTTGCGCCGGCAGGACGATGCGGCGCTGTTTGTCTCGGCGGTCACGGTGGGGGAGATCCAGGGCGGGATCGAACTGACCCGCGACCGGAACCCGGCCCGCGCCGCCGAGCTCGAGGACTGGCTGGCGCAGGCGGCCAGCAGCTTCAGCATCCTGCCGATGGATGCGGCGGCGTTCCGCGCCTGGGCAAGGCTGATGCACCACCGCCAGGAGAGCCTGATCGAGGACGCGATGATCGCCGCCACCGCGCTGGTCCACGGGCTGACGGTGGTGACCCGCAACCTGCGCGATTTCCTCCCGTTCGGCGTGATGCTGCTCGACCCGTTCGCGGCCGAGGGCTGAACGGAAACCGCGGTCCCGGGCCCCGGGGTGACTCCCGGCGGTTCGCATTTCCGCGGGATCAAGTGATCGACACGGAGATCACCGAGCGGCACCGATCGGGTCATGCGCCAAATCGCCGCATTCCATCCCTGGGCAGCCGCAGACCCGATGGCGCATTCGGTCATCCCGCGCGGCCGGCAGCATCGCCTTCTTGCTCCGTGCCGTTCCGTGGTCCTTCGCGGTCTCCGTGTTAAATGAACTTACGCGGAGACAAGCCCCAAGGGACCTCATGCGCGAGCTCGCTCCAGATTCGGCGCCGGCCGGGAAAAGCCGCTTCCGGAGGTTTCATTCGCGAAGGGGCGGCGGGACCCGATAACCGCCTACAGCACCTCGCTCGCCGCGATCGCCACCCGGCAGCCGGCCCGGATCGCCGCCGTCAGCAGCCGATAGCCCGGCGCGCCCGCCGCCCCCGCGGCCAGGGCGGTGTCGTGGTGCTCCTCCTCCTCGGCGCGGAAGCCGGCGATCTCGGTCGCCAGCGCCGGGTCGGTTGCCGCCAGCGCGGCTTCCTGGCGGGCGTAATGGGCCGAAATCTCGGTCTCCACCGCCACCGTGCAGGCCATCGCCGCCCGCGTGCCCAGCGCCGCGGTGGCCGCGCCCAGCGCGAACCCGGCCAGGTGCCACAGCGGCAACAGCGCGGTCGGGCGCACACGCCGCTCGGCGATCAGGGCGCGGAAGCGGGCCAGATGCGCCTCCTCCTGCGCCTGCATTTGGTCCAGCATCGGCCCCGCCGCGCCGCGGCCCAGCACCGCGCGCTGGCCCTGATAAATGCGGACGGCGCCGTATTCGCCGGCATGATCGACGCGGATCATGCGCGCCTCGGCCGCGCGCGGGGCGGGATCGCCGGGCAGCCTCATCGCCGCCGCCGGCGCGCGCCGCGGCGCAAGGCGGCCGCCAGCAGCAGCGCCAGCGCCAGCGCCGCGATCAGGTCCATCGCCGCCATCGAGACCGGCAGGCTTGGGATCAGGTAGCTGGGCGCGTCGCAGGGCTTGGAGGGCAGCGCCGGCATCGCCGCCAGCCGGTCGGCGATGGAGCCCTGCCCCAGCGACGGTGCGGCGCATTCCGGCAGCGGGCTGGGCCACAGCCCCCATTCCACGCCCACATGGACGAAGGCGATCGCCGCCCCCGCGAGCAGGTCCATCACTGTCAGCCATAGCAGCAAGCGGCCGGCGCGGCGCGGCAGCAGCAGCGCCAGCAGCGCCAGCAGGATCGCCACCCGCCACGGCCAGCGTTCCACCAGGCAGAGCGCGCAGGGGACCATGCCGCCCCAGTTCTGCGCCGCCAGCGCCACCCCGAGCGCCGCCAGCGCGGCGAGCAGGGTGAAGGCGGCGGCGGGGCGGTGCGAGGGGAAGCGCATCGACGCGATGTGCCCCGCTTCCCGCCGCCGTGCAACCGCCCTACCCTCGTCCCGATCCGAAGGAGGAACCGAGATGGCGCGCATCCTGTGGGGCCGCGACACGTCGAGCAACGTGATGAAGGTGATCTGGACCCTGGAGGAGCTGGGGCTGGCCTATGACCGGCGCGACGTCGGCGGCAAATACGGCCAGACCGATACCCCGGCCTATCGCGCCATGAACCCCACCGGCTTGGTGCCCACCCTGCAGGAGGACGGGTTCACCCTGTGGGAGAGCAACGCGGTCTGCCGCTACCTCTGCGCCGCGTACGCCCCTGGCCACTCCCCTGGCAACGCGCTGTATCCCGCCGACCCGCGGGCGCGGGCGCGGGTCGATCAATGGATGGACGCGCAGCAGACGGTGCTGAACCGGCCGATGGCGGCGGTGTTCTGGGGCCTGGTGCGCACCCCGCCCGAGAAGCGCGATGCCGCCGCGATCGCCGCCGGGGTGGCCGAGGCGGCGAAAGCCTACGGGCTGATCGGCGCCGAGCTGACCCGCCACCCCTATGTGGCCGGCGAGACCCTGACCCTGGCCGACATCCCCTGGGGGGTTCACGTCCATCGCTGGTTCACCATGGCGTTCGATCGGCCGGAGGTGCCGGGGCTGCGGGCCTGGTACGAGCGGCTGCTGGCGCGACCGGCCTATCGGGCGCATATCGCCCGCCCGCTGGAATAGGCGTGCCGGGCGCTTGCGAACCCCGCCCCCCGGTGCTGTCCTGCCGCTTCGCACCGAGGGACCCGCGATGACCATACTGCCCCCCAATGACCGCGCCATGGCCCTGATGGAAACCGCTCGCCGGGTGCTTCCCGGCGGCAGCTTCGGCAACGTCCCCGGCGACCTCGTCATCGCCGAGGGCAAGGGCGCGCGGGTGCGCGACGTCGCCGGCAACGAATACGTGGATTTCCTGCTCGGCTCCGGCCCGATGTTCATCGGCCACGGCCACCCCGACGTGCTCGCCGCCGTCACCGAGCAGCTGCCGCGCGGCACCACCTTCTTCGCCAACAATGAACCCGGCATCCGGCTCGCCGCCGAGATCGTCGATGCCGTCGCCTGCGCCGACCAGGTGCGCTTCGTCAGCAGCGGCACCGAGGCCGACGCCTACGCCATGCGGCTGGCGCGCGCCTTCCGCGGGCGCGACAAGATCCTGAAATTCGAGGGCGGCTACCACGGCATGTCCGACTGGTCGCTGATGTCGCTGGCGCCGCGCCGGCCGGCCAATTTCCCCCGCCCGGTGCCGGATTCGCCGGGCATTCCCGCCTCGGCGGCCGAGGAGATGCTGATCGCCCCCTTCAACGACGCCGACGCCGCGGAGGCGCTGATCCGCGCGCGGGCCGAGGAGTTGGGCGGCGTCATCCTGGAACCGTTCCAGCGCCTGATCCCGCCGGCGCCCGGCTTCCTCGCCCGGCTGCGCGCGGTCACCGCCGAGCTGGGCATCCCGCTGATCTTCGACGAGGTGGTGACCGGCTTCCGCCTGGCCTATGGCGGCGCCCAGCAGCATTACGGGGTGACACCGGACATCTGCACCCTGGGCAAGATCATCGGCGGCGGCTTCCCGCTCGCCGCCATCGCCGGGCGGGCCGACATCATGCGGCTCTTTGACCGCGACGCGGTGGGGGTGGACCGGTTCCTGACCCAGATCGGCACCCTCTCGGGCAATCCGATCGCCGCCGCCGCCGGACTCGCCACGCTCGGCGTGCTGCGCCGGCCCGGGGCCTATGAGCAGGTTTATGCCACCGGCCGCACCCTGATCGCGGGGATGGAGGCGAGCCTCAGCCGGCACGCCATCCCGGGCCATATCCTGGGCGAGCCGCCGCTCTTCGACGTGGTCTTCTCCGCCGACATCCCGCACGACTACCGCGGCGTGCTGCGCGCCGATGCCGATCGCGCCCGGCGGGTCAACCGCCGCCTGCGCGAGGGCGGGGTGCTGAAGGGCGAGAGCAAGTTCTACGTCTCGCTGGCGCATACCGAAGCCGATGTCGCGCAGACCCTGACCGCCTTCGATGCCGCGCTGGCGGCCGAGGCGCGGGGCGAGCCATGACCGCCCGCTTCGCCGGCAAGGTCGCGCTGGTGACCGCGGCGGCGAGCGGCATCGGGGCCGCCACCGCGCGCATCATGGCCGCCGAGGGGGCGGTGCTGGTCGCGGTGGACACCAACGCCGAGCGGCTGGAGGCGCTGGTCGGCGACCTCACCGCGGCCGGCGCCAGCGCCCATGCGGCGCTGGCCGACGCGCTGGACCCGGCTTCGGTGGCGGCGACCGTGGCTGCCGCGGCGCGGGCCCATGGCGGCATCGACATCCTGGTCAACGCGGTCGGCGGCAGCACCGTGATCGCGCGCCCGGCCGCCGGCATCGACCAGCTGACCGCGGCCGAGTGGCAGAAGCTGATCGATTTCAACCTCAACGGGACGTTCAATTTCTGCCATGAGGTGGTGCCGCTGATGAAACGGGTGCGGCGCGGCAAGATCGTGAACCTGGCCTCGATCGCCGGGCGCGGGCTGTCGGCGGCGAGTTCGGCGGCCTATGCGGCGGCCAAGGGCGGGATCATCGCCCTGACGAAGAAGCTGGCCGGCGAGCTCGGGCCCTACGGGATCACGGTGAACGCGATCGCCCCGAGCCTGACCCTGACCGAGCGCATCCGCCCGCACTGGAACCAGCGCGCGCCGGAGGACCGGGCCGCCGAGATCGCCCGCACGCCGCTGCGCCGGGTGGCCGAGGCGGCGGATCAGGCGCGGGTGATTTGCTTCCTGGCGTCGGCGGACGCGGATTTCGTTTCCGGTGTGACGATCGACGTGACGGGCGGGGTGTAGATCGCGGTAGCGAACCGCACGGAGCTGCGGGACGCCGTAGCGATCACCCCCCGCGCCCTATTTCTCCAGCTGCTTCCGGATCTCCTGCAACTCGCGGCGGCGCGCCTCGGAGACCTGCGGATACGCCATCCGTAGCCCAGCGAGCGTATCGAGCACGATCTGCGACACGATCAGGCGCGCATTTTCCTTGTCGTCGGCGGGCACGACATACCACGGGCACTCGTCGGTGCTCGTGGCAGCCAGACATTCGCCATACGCCTTCATGTACTGCTTCCAGAACTTGCGTTCCTGCATATCCGCCGTGCTGAACTTCCAGTTCTTCTCCGGCTCCTCGATGCGGGCCAGAAATCGCCTTCGCTGCTCGTCCTTCGAGAGATGAAGGAAGAACTTGACGATACGGGTGCCGTTGACATGCAGATGCCGCTCCAGATTCCGGATCGACCGGTAGCGCTCGCGCCAGAGCGTCTCGTCGTCCTCCGCTCCGTCGGGCAATCCCTCGTTGCGCAGGATGTCGCGGTGCACCCGCACGATCAGCACTTCCTCGTAATAGGATCGGTTGAAAATCCCGATCCGACCGCGCTCCGGCAGATCCCGCGTCGTGCGCCAGAGGAAATCGTGCTGCAGTTCCGCCGGGCTCGGGTGCTTGAAGCTGAAGACCTGGCATCCCTGCGGGTTCACCCCCGACATCACGTGGCGGATCGCCCCGTCCTTGCCGGCCGCGTCCATCGCCTGGAAGATCAGCAGAACGGCATGGCGGTTGGATGCATAGAGAAGCCGCTGCCGGGCGCTGAGCCGCGACACATGATCCGCCAGCAGCTCGTGATAATGCTCTTTCGACCGATAGACCGGATCGACACGGGTCGGCCATTTCCCGAGAGCGACATCGCCGCCCTCCCGCACCCGGAAGCCCTCCACGTCGATCTTCATGGCGGCTCCTTCGGGGCGGCGGGCGAGGCTGGGCCGTGCCGCCCCCCCCTCACATGATCCCCGTCTTCGCGAACACCGCCGCCGTCTTCTCCCCACCCAGGATCATCTCCCGCACCGCGCCTTCACCCGCCACCTTCGCCACCGCCCCGGCGACGATATCGGCCACGTGATCCTTCGGGATCACCAGCACCCCGTCGATATCGCCCACGATCACGTCCCCCGGCGCCACCCGCGCACCGTTGCCGAACTCGATCGTGCAGCGGAAATCGATCACCCGTCCGCGCAGCCGCTGGTCCTGGGCATAGGCGCCGGCGGAAAACACCGGAAACCCCATCGAGCGGATCTCCCGCGTGTCGCGGTGGAACCCGTCCAGCACCGCCCCGGCGGCGCCGAGGGCGCGGGCCCGCGTGCTCATCAGCCCGCCCCAGAGCGCGTAGCGCGGCGAGGCCCCGGTGCAGATATAGACCTCGTTCGCGCGCAGCTCGTCGAGGGCCCGGAACATCAGCCCGAAGGAATGCGATTCCCCGGTCGCCGCGATGGTCTCCCCGGCGCAGTCGGCCTCCAGCACCGGCAGGGCCCGGCCGACCAGCACGCTATCCGGGTCCAGCGCGCGGATCTCCGGTGGCAGGAACTGGCGGATCAGCCCGCCAGCGTCCATCACGTCGCCGATCACGGCGGTGAAGAGCTGCTCGCGGATGGTGGTGAACAAGTCGGTATCGTGTTGCATGTGACGCCCTCCGCCGGTTGCGACCCAAGCCTAGGGGGCGCCGGCGCGGGCCGCAAACCGCTACCGGGGCGCCTGTCGCGCCCTCGTGACCACCCCGCCGGGGGCCGAGGCTTGCGCCGCGCCGCGGCCGGCCCCATTTCCCCCGGACCCGCAACAACCAACCGCGCCGCCATGTCCCGACGCTGGCTTCCTCTGCTCGCCGCCATCGCCCTGCTCGCCGCCCCGCCGGCCGCGAACGCCTATTCCTGGCATCGCGCCGGGCAGGATTTTCGCGCCGCCGCGCATGACACCGGGCACGCCATCGTGAACGGCGTCCACGCCACCGGCCACGCCCTGCGCGACGCCGCCCACGCGACCGGGCGCGCC
This sequence comes from Pseudomonadota bacterium, assembly GCA_021807785.1. GTDB lineage: Bacteria > Pseudomonadota > Alphaproteobacteria > Acetobacterales > Acetobacteraceae > JAJZVS01. The sequence goes on along the minus strand of JAKBCO010000091.1, from coordinate 466 downwards.
TTCCACCGCCTGTTCCACCGCGGCTGACCGTCCCCCGGGAATTGCCGGGCTTCCATTCCCGCCGGGAATGGGCGCAAGATGCCGCGCGTCATGGTTTCGACGCAAAGCCGGCCCACATACCGGGTCCGGCAACCGGGACGTGCGATCAGGTGAAACCCCTTATCGGCATCAGCTGCTGCACCAAGCAGTTCGGCATCTTCGGAATGCCGAACCATGCCGCGTCCGACACCTACGTCCGCGCCACCGACCAAGTGGTGGGCGGGGTGCCGGTGCTGATCCCGGCCAACGGCCACGCCGCCGACGCCGCCACCCTGCTGGACCGGCTGGACGGCATCATCCTGACCGGCAGCCGCTCCAACGTGCAGCCCAGCCTCTATGGCGGCCCCCCGCATCCCGAGGGCACGCCCGAGGACCCGGCCCGCGATTCCGCCACCCTGCCGCTGATCCGCGCCGCGGTGGCGCGCGG
>JAKBCO010000090.1 GCA_021807785.1 Pseudomonadota bacterium | reverse complement strand
CGCAGGCCGAGCGGGTCGAGGCGGGAAGCGGCGAGGAAGTCGGGCGGATAGTCGCGCCCCGAATGCGGCGAGGCGAAGACCAGGGGCACGGTCTGCCGGGGCGGGTGCGCGACGCTGACCGGCGGGGCGAGGCAGGCGGTTCCATCCATGCGCCTATTCAACAGGGTGCGGATGCTCGGCGCAATTGCCTCGTCGGTCGCCGAGGCACCGTATTCGGTCGGTGTGCCGGTGGCCGGGTTCTGGTCCCTCCGATGTGGCGGGAATCATCCTGCCCGTGGTGTGCTCCCACGTTTGGCAACCGAGTCGGCGTCCTTGACCCTTCTAGTAAAGGCTGCGAGCAACGCTTCGTCGATATCGGCCAATCGATCGGTGGTGATTTCCCCACCTCCTGACGGCCCGAAGTCAAAAGAGTACTTCTTCGATCGTCCATCGAAGAAGTCGAATAGGCGGCCCGCACGTTCCCTCTTGTAAAACACCACGAACTTTCCTTTGTAGTCATGGAAATCGATCTTATCAATCTCCACGAACAAATCTTCCTCCCTGATCAGGAAAGCCAAGCGCATCCTCACATAGTCGAATACTTCCTTTTTCATTCCGTCGATAGTGCCAGTAGCCTCATCCTTAGGGAGCGGTTCGGCGGCAGCTACAGCCACCGGAGGTATCGACTTGTCCCCATCCTTTTCTTTCGTTGGCAAGTCGAGTCTCTGAAGTATTCGCATATTAACAAATTCTCTGAAGGCGTTTCGGACAAGGTCACGGTATTCATCGAGAGCCTTCGTCCTTACGTGACTCACGCCAACATTCTGGAGCAAGGTGCGAACCAATGCTTCCGTCGGTTCTTCAGCGAGTTTGGTTATCTGTTGAACGAGATTCTGGAATATAAGCTTTCTTTTTGCTTCCGCACCGATATTTTCAGGATCGAATGCTCCCTTGTGAAGGCTGCGAAGCCCCTCATCCACCGAGTCCTCTATCTTTCCTTTCGCAATTTCACGCAGATCGATAGACAAGAATGCCGTTTGATCCATAAGATTCGGCTCGTCCGAATCGGCATAAAATTCGTAGATCAAACCGTCAGTAATAACGCCCATCTTCACGGTCTGGACCGCGTTGAAATATCCACGAAGCTGCCCTCGTTCATCCTTCAATGCTGTCCCCAGGGCCTTACATTCAACAGCAATGACCGGGACCCCTCCTCGAAGAATCGCGAAGTCGACGCGGTTCTTGAACTTCTCTGCGAAGTCCGCGCTATGCTCAGGGCTTACCTCATCGGGGTTTCTATCGTCGTACCCCAAGAAGTTAAGAAACGGAAGAATGAGAAATAGCTTGGTGCTCTCTTCGTTGGTGCATCGCGGGGCAACGCTAACCATCCTCTCCGAAAAGATTCGGAACTTTGAGCGAAAATCGTCGGACATGGGACAATCTCCTTTGGCGCATAATGTACTCCCAGATTTCCAGCGACCGCAAGGAATTTCTTAAGAATCCCGGCCTAGGCCGTGTGGTCGGAAAATTGTCAGATAATGCTGGGCTGGAGCAGGTGGCATCTGAATTTCTTGAAATCTAGAATTCCGAGATATGACTTAGGAGATTTCTTCCATCGCCATCAGCACGTCCCGCTCGGTGGCAACCGCGGACGGGCGCGCGGCCATGCGCGCGATCCAGCCGGCGAGCGCGGGGTAGGGGGCCAGCATCGCCGCGCCCTCCGCGGTGGCGGCCAGGTAGTCGAGATGCGGAAACAGCATCAGATCGGCCAGGGTCAGCCGCGCCCCGGTCAGGAACGGGCCGGCGCCGGCCAGCCGCGCGATCTCGGCCACGCAGCGCGCCGCGCGCGGCAGGGCGGCGGACAGCGCGGCCTCGTCCACCGGCAACCCCAGCCGCGGCGCGGCGACGCGGGGGAAGACGACGGGCATGGTGATGTCGGCCACCACGTAGCAATCGGTGATGCCGCAGAACTGGTCCATCCGCGCGGCGGCGCGCGCATCCGCCGGCACCAGCGTGGGGGTGGGGCGGAAACGTTCCAGGTAGCGCAGGATCGCCTGGGTTTCGTAAAGGGTGAAATCGCCATGCGTCAGCACCGGCACCCGGCCGAACGGGTGGCGGGCCAGATGCTCGGGCGATCGTAGCGCCGTCCGGCCGAGAGCGCGCAGCTGCCAGTCCAGCCGCTTTTCCGCCAGCCCCAGCAGGGCCGCGCGCACATAGGGGCTGCCGGGAAGGCCGAACACGACGAACGGCGCGCCGGGATCGGCGGCGACGGCGGCATAGCCCTCCATCGCGGCCGACCAGCCGCCGTTGACGCGGGCGAGGAACGCCGCCGCACTATCGCCGAAACGTTCCAGGTTGCGGTGTTCCAGGCTGACCATCGTGCCGCCGGCCTGCGCCTCGAAGCGGATGTCCACTTCCGTCAGCAGGGCGGGGTCGAAGCGCAACGTCGCGTCGAGCTGCCAGCCCAGCACCAGCCGGGACGGCGGCGACCAGGTCAGGACCCGGCCCATCGGCATCTCCGACCCGTCATCGAGGCGCCGGTACCAGCGCCCGTCCGGGCGCGGCTCCAGCACCATGTCCGTCGTGCGCGGTCCATCGTCGCAGCCGCGCGGCCACCAGGCGACCATGTTGCGGGTGAAGAGATCGAAGGCGCGCTCGGGGGGCAGCGCGACCGTGACGGAGCGCTGGATCGGGGCGATGGTCATGACGGGTCCTGTTCGGTGGTGGCGGCTTCGGCAAAACCGGCGAGGGCGCGGGCCCAGTGCTCGTCGACCCAGGCGCGCAGCGCGGCGAGGCCGCGCGGATCGATGCGGTAGATGTGGCGGGTGCCGGTGACCTCGGAGGTGACCAGACCGGCTTCGCGCAGGGCGCGCAGGTGCTGGGAGACGGCGGGGCGGCTGACCGGCAGGCGGGCGGCGAGGTCGCCGACCGCGCTCGGGTGTTCGGTCAGGGTCTCGAAGATGCGCCGTCGGGTCGGGTCGGCGAGGGTGGCGAGGGCGTGGGCTGATCGGTTCGTCATGGGTTACGGTTAGCAACGAATTACCGATTGGTCAAGGGGTTTCCGGGGTGCGCGGATGGACGTCGCGGCCGGCAGGGCCATATCCGGGGACCAAGCGGGAGCACCCGATGTCCGATCCCAGCCCCTTCCACCCCGGTGAGCAGCAGATGCAGACCCTGGCCGGCGTGCGCGCGCGCATGGATGCGCGGGGCGCCCGCGCGATCCGCGACGAAATGCCCGACCAGCACCGTGCGTTCTTCGCCGACCTGTCGTTCCTGCCGCTGGCGATGAACGATGCGCGCGGCTGGCCGGCGGCCACGATCCTGCGGGGCGCGCCGGGCTTCGTCACCACGCCCGACGCCGGTCGGATGCATCTGGCCGTGCCCGCCGCCGCGTTCGCCCCGCCCGGCGCGGTGGCGCGCCTCGGCGCGAGCGTGGGGATACTGGGGATCATGCTCGCGGTCCGCCGGCGCAACCGGATGAACGGGATCATCCGCCGCCTGGACTCCGACGGGGTGAGCGTCGCGGTGGTGCAGAGTTTCGGCAACTGCGACCAGTATATCAGCCGGCGCGCGCCGCCGGCCGGCGCCGCGCCGGATGACGCTGCCCCGGTGGAGACGCTGGCGGCGCTGGACGGGCCGGCGCGGGACTGGGTCGGGCGGGCCGATACGATGTTCGTGGCCTCGGCCGCCGGGCCGCACGCCGAGGCAGGGGTGGACATCTCCCATCGCGGCGGGCCGGCCGGGTTCCTGCGGCTGGACGGGGACCGGCTGGCGGTGCCGGATTATCGCGGCAACCTCTATTTCAACACGCTGGGGAATTTTCTGCTCAACCCGCGCGCGGCGGTGCTGGTTCCGGATTTCTCCACCGGCGCGGTGCTGCATCTGGCGGGGCCGGTGGTGCTGCGCCAGGACTCCGGCGGGTTCCCCGGCGCCGAACGCCATTGGGAGCTGCGGGTGGAGGCCGCCTGGCGCCGGGCCGGGGCGCTGCCGGGCGGGTGGGCGATGGCCGAGGCGTAGGCCGCCGCTTGCGTCACACCGCGACCGGCGTACGCACCCGCCCCGGCGCGGCCCGTACCCGCGCCACCGGACCCGGCGCGGCGGCGGCGTAGCGCGCGACCACGTAAAGCGGCCGGTGCTTCGTCTCGTTGAAGACCCTGCCGAGATACTCGCCGATCACCCCCAGGGTCATCAGCTGCACGCCGCCCAGGAAGAGCACCACCGCCATCAGCGACGGGTAGCCGGCCACCTTGTTGCCGAACAGCAAGGTCCGCAGCACCAACTGGCCGCCGAACAGGGCGGCGAACCCGGCCACCACCAGCCCCAGATAGCTGGCCAGTTTCAGCGGGAAGACGCTGAACCCGGTGATCCCCTCCAGCGCCAGGTTCCACAGCTTCCACCAGTTCCACTTGGTCCGCCCGGCCACCCGCGGCGCGCGCACGCAGGGGATCGCCTGGGCGCGGAAGCCCACCCAGGCATAAAGGCCCTTCATGAACCGGTGATGCTCGCGCAGTTCCAGCAGCGCATCGACCACGTTGCGCCCCAGCAGTCGGAAATCCCCGGCCTGGGCGGGCAGCGCCACCGGGCCGAAGCGGCGCATCAGCGCGTAGAACGCGGCCGAGCTCAGCCGCTTGGCCCAGCCGTCGCTGCGCCGGTCGGCGCGCCGCGCATAGACCATGTCGGCCCCGGCGCGCCAAGCCGCCAGCATCTCGGGGATCAGCTCCGGCGGGTCCTGCAAGTCGGCGTCGATCAGCACCACCGCCTGGCCGCGGGCGCGGTCGAGGCCGGCGGTCAGTGCGATCTCCTTGCCGAAATTGCGCGACAGCACCAGGAGGCCGAGCCGCGGGTCATCTTCCCGCAGCGTCTCGGCCACCGCGACGGTGGCGTCGGTCGAGCCGTCATCGACGATCAGGCATTCCCACCGCTCCAGGCTGGCATCCAGCACCGCGCGGAGGCGGGCGTGGAAGGCGGGCAGGGAAGCGGCCTCGTTATAGGCCGGCACCACCACCGACAGGGTGGGGGCCAGCGGGTCGGCCGCGAGGCGCGGCGGGAGGGTGCTGCGGGCGGACATCGGGCGAGACTGCCCGGGGCTGGTAAACAACCTGTTGCCGCCCCGGCGCCGGCTGCCCATATCCCGGGCGTCGGAAAGGGAGAGGCGCGATGCGGATTGCCGATGTTCTTGCCGCCAAGGGGCGGGCGGTGGCCAGCCTGTTCGCCGAGGCCCGGGTGCGCGATGCGCTGGCGCTGTTCGCCGAGCGCCATATCGGCGCCGTGGTGATCGACGATCGCTGGCAGAAACTGCAAGGCCTGTTCACCGAACGCGACCTGGTCCGGGTGCTGGCGCGCGAGGGCGCGGCGGCGCTGGACCACAAGCTGGACCAGGTGATGACGCGCGCCATCATCGCCTGTCACCCCGAGGATCCGGTGGAATCGGTGCTGGCGGTGATGACTGCGAATCGGGTGCGCCATGTCCCGGTGCTGGATCACGATCGGCTGGCGGGGCTGGTCAGCCTCGGCGATCTGGTGAAATTCCGGCTGGATGAGAAGGCGCTGGAAGCCGATGTGCTGCGCGACATCACCCGGATGCACGTCACCTCGGGCTGAGCGCGGATGACCGGACCGGTTCCGCGCTGGCGGCCGGCGCCGGCGCTGACGGCCTCGGCGGCGCTGCACGCCGCGGCGTTGCCGGCGCTGCTGGCCGCGCCCGCGGCCTGGCCGCTGGTGGCGGGGCTGATTCTGGCCGATCACCTGACCCTGGCGCTGCTGGGGCTGGTGCCCGGCGGCGGCGCGCTGGGGCCGTCACTCGCGCGGCTGCCGGCGGCGGCGGCGGCGCGCGGCGAGGTGGCGCTGACCTTCGATGACGGGCCGGACCCGGCGGTGACGCCGCGCGTGCTGGATCTGCTGGACCGTGCCGGGGCGCGCGCCAGCTTCTTCTGCGTCGGCCGCCGCGCCGCCCGCCACCCCGCGCTGGTGGCCGAGATCGCCGGCCGCGGGCATGGGGTGGAGAACCATTCGCACAGCCACGCCGCCGGCTTCGCGCTGCGCGGCCCATGGGCGATCCGGCGCGACCTGCTGGAAGCGCAGGCGGTGCTGACCGCGGCGTCCGGGCGGGCGCCGCGCTTCGTGCGCGCGCCGTTCGGAATTCGCGGCCCGATGCTGGACCCGGCGCTGGCCGGCACCGGACTGCGCCATGTCGCCTGGACCCGGCGCGGGCGCGACACGGTGCGCGGCGATCCGGCGCAGGTACTGGCGCGCCTGACCCGGGGCCTCGCCGGGGGGGATATTCTGCTGCTGCACGACGCCGGCGCCGCGCCGGGGCCGGACGGGGCGCCGGTGGTGCTGTCGGTGCTGCCGGCGCTGCTGGCGCGGCTTCGAGCCTCCGGGCTGCGCGCGGTGAGCCTGGCGGAGGCGCTGACGGCTTGACGGCGCGGGCCGCGCCCGCGCATGTCTTGCCGACCGCGCCGGAGCTGCCCCGATGAGCGCCGACCCCGACGAGCTTGAGGTCTCTGCCGCCCGCCTGGAGGCGGCGCTGGAACGCATCGCGCGGGCCCCGGCGGCGACGCCCGCCGAGCCCGACCTCGCCGCGGCGCTGGACACGCTGATCGCCCGGCTGCGCGCGGCGTTGGAGGAGACCGCATGACCTTTGCCCGGAGGCGCGCGCGATGGCCCAGGTGACGCTGCGCATCAATGGCTACGGCTACACGATCGGCTGCCAGGACGGGGAGGAGGCGCACCTGCTGGCGATGGCTGCCGAGGTGGAGCGCCGACTGGAGAGCGTGAAGGCGGTCGCCGGCCCGTCCGGGGAATCTCGGATGCTGCTGATGGCCGCGCTGCTGTTGGCCGATGACCTGCACGAGACGCGCGCCGCCCTGGAGACCGCGCGCGCCGCGCCGCTGCCGCCGCGCGACGAGGCACGGGCGCGGCGGCGGATCGCGCGGCTCGCGGCCACCGCCGAGGCGCTGGCCGACCGGGTGGACCCGCCATCGGTTTGACCGGCGGCTGGGGGTGCGGGCCGGCGCCGGCTTCAAACCAGGACTCCGCGGCCGGCTGACAGGGCGCGGGATTGCCCCTATATGCCGGCTCCGCCCTTGGCATGTTTTCAGGTTCCATGACCGACACCCCGCTCGATCACATCCGCAACTTCGCCATCATCGCCCATATCGACCATGGCAAATCCACCCTGGCCGACCGGCTGATCCAGGCCACCGGGGCGCTGTCGGAGCGCGAGATGACCAACCAGGTGCTCGACAGCATGGAGCTCGAGCGCGAGCGCGGCATCACCATCAAGGCGCAGACGGTGCGCCTGGCGTATCGGGCGCGGAACGGGGAGAGCTATCAGCTCAACCTGATGGACACGCCCGGGCATGTGGATTTCGCCTACGAGGTGTCACGCTCGCTGGCGGCGGTGGAGGGATCGCTGCTGGTGGTCGATGCCTCGCAGGGCGTGGAGGCGCAGACGCTGGCGAATGTCTATCAGGCGATCGAGGCCGGCCACGAGATCGTGCCGGTGCTCAACAAGATCGACCTGCCGGCGGCGGAACCCGAGCGGGTGAAGGCGCAGATCGAGGACGTGATCGGCCTCGATGCCTCGGATGCGGTCGAGATCAGCGCCAAGACCGGCCTCAATATCGAGGGCGTGCTGGAAGCGCTGGTGACCCGCTTGCCGCCGCCCAGGGGCGATGCGGACGCGCCGCTGAAGGCGCTGCTGGTCGATAGCTGGTACGACTCGTATCTGGGGGTGGTCGCGCTGGTGCGGGTGAAGGACGGGCGGTTGCGGCACGGGCAGCGCATCCGCATGATGTCCACCGGTGCGGTGCATCCGCTGGAACAGATCGGGGTGTTCACGCCGCGGATGGTCCCGGTCGAGGCGCTCGGCCCCGGCGAGATCGGCTATATCACCGCCGCGATCAAGACCGTGGCCGATTGCAAGGTGGGCGATACCATCACCGAGGATCGCGCCCCGGCGGCGGTGGCACTGCCCGGGTTCAAGCCCTCGGTGCCGGTGGTCTGGTGCGGGCTCTATCCGACCGATGCCGACGATTTCGAGAAGCTGCGCGACAGCCTGGCCAAGCTGCGGCTGAACGATGCCAGCTTCCATTATGAGATGGAGACGTCGGCGGCGCTGGGGTTCGGCTTCCGGTGCGGGTTCCTGGGGCTGCTGCATCTCGAGATCGTGCAGGAGCGGCTGTCGCGCGAGTTCGATCTGGACCTGATCGCCACCGCGCCCTCGGTGGTGTATCGCGTGTTCCGCAGCAACGGGACGATGAGCGAGCTGCATAACCCGGCGGACATGCCCGACGGCAGCGTGATCGAGCATATCGAGGAGCCGTGGATCAAGGCCACCATCATGGTGCCCGACGATTACCTGGGCGCGGTGCTGCAACTCTGCAACGATCGACGCGGCGAGCAGGCCGATCTGACCTATGTCGGCAACCGGGCGATGGCGGTCTATCGGTTGCCGCTGAACGAGGTGGTGTTCGATTTCTATGACCGGCTTAAATCCGTCTCGCGCGGGTATGCGAGCTTCGACTACGCGATGGATGGCTACCGGCCGGGGGAGCTCGTGCGCATCTCCATCCTGGTCAATGGCGATCCGGTGGATGCGCTGAGCTTCATCGCCCATCGCGCGGCGGCGGACGCGCGCGGTCGGGCGATCTGCGCGCGGTTGAAGGAGCTGATCCCGCGCCAGCTGTTCAAGATCGCGGTGCAGGCGGCGATCGGCGGGCGGGTGATCGCGCGCGAGACGATCGGCGCGCTGTCGAAGGACGTGACCGCCAAGTGCTACGGTGGCGATATCACCCGCAAGCGCAAGCTGCTGGAGAAGCAGAAAGAGGGCAAGAAGCGGATGCGCCAGTTCGGCAAGGTGGAGATCCCGCAATCGGCCTTCATTGCCGCGCTGAAGATGGACGCCTGAGCGGCCCGTCCCCGTGCGCGGTCAGTGGTGTCCCTCGGCGGCGCAGGTGGCGAGCATGGAGTCGCTCGCGGGGTAGGATTTCGCGATACGGAATACGTTGCGGTCCGCCGCATCGACGGTGAAGCGGCTTTCGACCACATACATCGCCTGCACCGCCTGGTGGTCGCAGGACCGGTAATGCTCGGGACCCTTGTAGATGTCGTAGGTCATCGCTTCCATGGCGGCGATCACCTTTTTCGTCTCGATGGAGCCGGCGTGGATGGTGCCCTGCAGCATGGCCATCGGGCCGGCGTAGCCCAGGGCCGCGTAGTCGGTCGGGATCCGGCCCTCGTTCATCTCGCGGAAGCGGCGGTTGAAGCGGTTGGCGCTGGGGATATGGTCCTCGAGCGTCCAGTAGTAGCCGGTGGCGCCGATCACGCCTTCGTAAGCGTCCGATCCGGCGGCCAGGCGCGCGGTCATGGAGATGACGGGCACCGCCAGCTTGGCGGTTTTCTTGAACCCGGCCCAGCTGGCCTGCTGGACCGAGAATTGCTGGTCCGGCCCGTAGTTGCAGAAGAACACCAGAGTGGGTTTGGCGGCGGCGATGCGGCGCAGATAGGGGGTGAAATCGGAGGTGCCGATAGGGTGGTATTCCTCGGCCACCGGTTTGATCCCGTATTTGGCGCCAGCCGCCTTCAACCCGCGCACCAGCTCCTGCCCGACCGCGTAGTTGACCGCGAGGAAGGCGACCCGATGGCCGTATTGCGGGTAGGCGTAGTCGCCCAGCACGCGGCTGGACATATGCGGGGTGGGGCCCTCATGGAAGGTGGTGGGGCCGAAGGCGGGGGCGGCGACGATCTGGTCCGACTGGCTGATGGCGTTGAAGATCACGTCATGGGTCCGGGTGACCCGGTTGATCGCCAGCATCACCCCGGGCGACAGACCGCCCGACATGAAGTCCACTCCGTCCTTCAGCAGTTCGAGGGTACCGGCGGTGGCGACGCGGGCGTTGAGGCGGAAATCGCGCACCAGCAGCTCGGCCTTGCGGCCATGCAGCCCGCCGGCATCGTTGAAGAGTGATACCGCCGCCTGCGCGCCGCGCACCATTTCGAGCGCTTCCTGCGCGTAGGGGCTGCTGAGCGGCACGCCGTAGCCGATGCGGATCGGGGCCTCGGCGGCGCGGGCGCGGACGAAGGGCAGCGGCAAGGCAGCCACGCCGAGGCCGGCGGCGAGGGCATGGCGGCGGGTGAGCCGGAGGGGACGGGGCGCGGTGCCGGGCATTGGGATATCCTCCTTGGCCGCTGGGGTATTCCCCAACGCTTCCGATCATAATCCCGGCCGGGCCGGCGGCGCAACGGAGCACTTCCGGCGCGCCGCGCGAAGGTATAGACTGGGCCTGCCAATAAGGAGGACCGGACATGTCCTGTTTCCGTCGTTCCATGGGCGTGGCCGTGGTGGTTGCGGCCTTGTCGGTTGTCGTGGCCGGGTTCGCCGCCCCGGCGCGCGCGGCGGATCCGGCCGCGGGCAAGCGGGTTTTCCAGCAGCAATGCGCGATCTGCCATTCCGACAAGCCGGGGGTGAACAAGATCGGTCCGTCGCTGTTCGGCGTGGTCGGGCGGCATACCGGGTCGGAGCCGGGCTACGATTATTCGGTGGCCAACAAGAACGCGAACCTGACCTGGACGCCCGAGGTGCTCGATAAATACATAGCTCACCCGCAGAAAGTGGTGCCCGGCACCAAGATGCCCTATGGCGGGCTGGCGAATGCCACCAAACGCGCCAATCTGATCGCGTTCCTGGCCACGCTGAAATAGCGGCGCGGGAGAATCTGCCTCACGCTTGATCTGCGTCAACGACGCCTGCTGCACCTGCGAACAGATTGCCTGCGTGTCACTTACGGGAGATGGTCATGCAATCCCTTGCAACCCGTTCCACCGGCGTCTTGGCGGTCGGGCTGGGCGGGCTGGTTGTCGCGGCTTCGCTGCTGATGACGCAGCACAAGCCGGCGGATGCCGTGCCGGCCTTCGCGCAGCAGACTGGACAGGCCTGCACGGCCTGCCATATCGGCGGCTTCGGTCCGCAGCTGACGCCGTTCGGGCGGGCGTTCAAGCTGGGCGGCTATACGCAGTCGGGCGGGTCGGGGTGGGAGGCGCATCTTCCGATCTCGGCGATGCTGCAGGGCTCGTTCACCTCGACCAACCAGACGACTCCGATTACCAACCGGAACAGCGATTACAGCACAAACCAGAATTTCGTATTTGATCAGGCCAGCATTTTCGTTGCCGGCCGTGTGACCGATCATACCGGCGGCTTTATGCAGTTTACATACTCGAACTACGACAATCGCGGCGGCGGCAACGGAATCGTGGTCGATAACACCGACCTGCGCCCCTACGTCACCACCGTGCAGGCATTCGGGAACGACCTGGAGTTGGGGCTGACGATCAACAACAACCCGACAGTGCAGGATCCGTTCAACAGCACCTTCGCCTGGGGCTACCCGTTCTACGGCCCCAAGATCGCGCCGGGCCCGAGCGCGGCCAGCATGTTGTCGGGCGGCGCCTCGGCCGGCCCCAGCTTCGCCGGCAACTCGATCGGCGTGACCGCCTATGCGTGGTACAACGAGCACCTGTATATGGAGGTCGGCGCCTATCAGACAATGAGTTCCTGGCTGGAAAACCGCTTCGGCGTCGGCGGCGGCCCGGTCACCCCCAATCTCGCGCCCTATGCGCGCGTCGCCTATGAATGGGATTGGGGCAACAACGCCGCCTGGGTCGGCGGGACGTTCATGCACGCCGATATCGACCCGCTGTTGGGCACCGGGCGCGACAGCTATACCGACTTCGCCCTGGACGGCGGCTATCAGTTCCTGGGCGACGGCACCAACATCGTCACCGTGCAGGGCATCTTCGTCCACGAGTTGCAGGACCTCTCCGCCACCGCCGCGAACTATAATGCCAACAACGGCACGACGGTCGGATCGAACTACGGGCTGAACAGCTTCAACGTGAACGCGGCCTATTGGTACAAGAACACCTACGGCCTGACGGTTGCCTGGCAGACGGTCTGGGGGGACAACAACCTTCCGCAATATGGCACCAATGCCCCGAGC
>JAKBCO010000089.1 GCA_021807785.1 Pseudomonadota bacterium | reverse complement strand
AACACCAGCTCGGCGCTGTCGATGCCCTTGTAGCCCAGCTTCTCGAGCTTGCGGCTGACCGTGAACCCGGGCCCCTTCTCGGCCAGCAGCAGGCTCATGCCGCGATGGCGCGGGCTGGCATCCGGGTCGGTCTTGACCAGCAGGGCGAAGCACTGGCCGTGGATGCCGTTGCTGATCCAGGTCTTGGTGCCGTTGACGATGTAATGGTCGCCCTGGCGGCGCGCGGTGGTGCGGATCGCCTGCAAGTCGGTGCCGCAATCGGGTTCGGTCAGCGCCAGCCCGCCGCGCAGCTCGCCCGAGGCGAAGCGGGGCAGGAAGTCGCGCTTCTGCGCCGCGGTCCCATGGCGCTGCACCGCGGCGGCCATGATGAGGTGGGAGTTGAAGATGCCGGTGAGCGACATCCAGACCCGGGCGATGCGCTCGACGATCGCGGCATAGGTGGCGCAGGGCAGGCCGAGGCCGCCGTATTCGGGGGCGATGATGGCGCCGAACAGCCCGAGCTCGGTCATCCGCGCGACGATCGCCGCCGGCCAGGTGTCGGATTTCTCCAGCGCGTGGACCTGACCGATGACCTCCCGCTTGAGAAACGCTTCGATCGAAGCGAGAATCGCCGCCTGCTCGCTCATGCTTCCCCCCTGCGGTCCCAGACCCGCCGCGCCTTGCCCGCCGAGCGTTCGATCTGCCCCGGCGGCTCCACCACGATGCGCACCGTGAGGCCCACCGTGTCCTTGATCCGTTTCGCCACCGCCTGCGCCGCCTGTTCCAGCCGGTCGGCGTCGGTGACCTCGGGGCGGTGTTCCACCTGCACCGTCACCTCGTCCATCCGCAAGCTGCGGGTCAGCACGATCAGGTAATGCCCGGTGAGCACCGGGGCGGCGAGCAGCTGCTCCTCGATCTGCGAGGGAAAGAGGTTGACCCCGCGCACCACCAGCATGTCGTCGGACCGCCCGGTGATGCGCGCCATCCGCCGCATGGTCCGCGCGGTCCCCGGCAGCAGGCGGGTGAGGTCGCGGGTGCGGTAGCGGATGACCGGCATCCCCTCCTTGGTCAGGGTGGTGAACACCAGCTCGCCGAATTCGCCCTCCGCCAGCACGGCGCCGGTCGCCGGGTCGATGATCTCGGGGTAGAAATGATCCTCCCAGATGGTCGGGCCGTCCCTGGTCTCCACGCATTCGCAGGCGACGCCGGGCCCCATCACTTCGGACAAGCCATAAATATCGACCGCCGCCATGCCGAATCCGGCCTCGATCTCGCGGCGCATGGCGTCGGTCCAGGGCTCGGCGCCGAACACGCCGAAGCGCAGCGAACAGGCGGCGGGGTCCAGCCCCTGGCGGCGGAACTCGTCCAGGATCGCCAGCGCGTAGCTCGGCGTGACCGAGATCACGTCGGGGCGGAAATCGGCGATCAGCCGGACCTGGCGCTCGGTCATGCCGCCGGAGACCGGGACCACCGTGCAGCCCAGCCGCGCCGCGCCGTCATGCAGCCCGAGCCCGCCGGTGAAGAGCCCGTAGCCATAGGCGTTGTGAACCAGCATCCCCGCCCGCGCCCCGGCGGCGTAGAGCGAGCGGGCCACCAGATCAGCCCAGACATCCAGGTCGCGCGCGGTATAGCCCACCACCGTCGGCTGGCCGGTGGTGCCGGAGGAGGCGTGGATGCGCGCCAGCTCCGCGCGCGGCCGGGCGAACATCCCGAACGGGTAGTTGGCGCGCAGGTCCTGCTTGGTGGTGAGGGGAAACCGCGCGAGATCGGCGGGTGCGCGGAAATCCTCCGGCCGCACGCCCGCGGCATCGAAGGCGGCGCGGTAGTGCGGCACGTTGGCATAGGCGTGGCGGAGGGCGGCGGCGAGGCGCTCGGATTGCAGCGCGGTGATTTCGTCGCGGCTCGCGGTCTCGATCGCGTGCAGGCCAACCGGTGCCATTCACCCCTCCTCCGGGTTGAAGAAATGCCCGCCGGTCAGGCGGGACTGGCCGCGCAGCTCGGCCACCACCTCGCCATCGGCGCCGGTCACCCGCACGTCGGTGAGGCCGGAGCGGCCGGCGGCGATGCGCTCCACCGCCTCGGCGCGCAGGGTCTCGCCGCGCCGGGCGGGGCGCAGGAAGGTGATGGCGCCGTGCTGCGCCACCGCCCGCGCGCCATGGGAATTGCAGGCATAGGCGAAGGCGGAATCGGCCAGGGTGAAGATGAAGCCGCCATGGCAGATGCCGTGGCCGTTCACCATCGCCTCGGTCACCGTCATGCGCATCACCGCCCGGCCGGGGCCGACGCTCTCCAGCACCATGCCGAGGCCGGCGCTGGCGCGGTCCCCCGCCGCCATGGCCTCGGCGCAGGCGCGGGCCAGCGCGTCCGGGTCGCGGATCATGCGCCGCGAGGGGGAAAGCGGGGCGGGCGCTTGTCCAGGAAGGCGCGCACCCCCTCGGCGAAATCGGCGCCGCGCCCGGCTTCGCCCTGCAAGCGGGCCTCGAGCGCGAGCTGAGCCGCGAGGTCATTGGCGGCGGACGCCGCGAAGGCCTGCCGGGTCAGCGCGTAGGCGCCGGCCGGGCCGGCGGCGAGGCGCTCGCACAGCGCGGCGGCTTCCGCGGCCAGCGCGGCATCGTCCACCGCGCGCCAGATCAGGCCCCAGGCTTCGGCCTGTTCGGCGCCGACCGGCTCGGCGAGCAGGGCCATGGCGCGGGCGCGGGCCTCGCCCACCAGCCGCGGCAGGAAGAAGCTGGCCCCGGAATCGGGCACCAGGCCGATGCGCGCGAAGGCGATGACGAAGCTGGCCGAGCGGGCGGCCAGCACGATGTCGGCCGCCAGGGCGAAGCTGGCCCCGGCGCCGGCGGCGACCCCGTTGACCGCGCAGACCACCGGGATGGGCAGGGCGCGCAGCCGGGCGACCACCCGGTGATGGAAGCCGCCGGCAAGGGCTTCGAGGTCCGGCGGGCCGTCCGGGCCGGGCATCACCGTGGGGCCGAGTTCCTGCCCGGCGCAGAAGCCGCGCCCGGCGCCGGTCAGCAGCAGCGCCCGGCAGTCGGGGGCGGCGGCGGCGGCATCCAGCGCCGCCAGCAGGGCGGTCAGCATCTCCGGGGTCACCGCGTTGAGCTTGTCCGGCCGGTCGAGAGTGATCCGCCACCAGGTCGGATGGCGGTCGATGCGGATCGTCTCGGTCATGGCGGGATCCTCCGCGGCCAGTGTGCGCAGCCCGTCGCGCGCGCTTCAAGGGCGGCGCTTGACCTTGCGGGGGGCGCGGACCGATATACCGCCCGCTCCCCCTGGTCCGGTGGCAGAGTGGTGATGCAGCGGACTGCAAATCCGCGAATGTGGGTTCGATTCCCGCCCGGACCTCCAAGCCCCCCAAGGACCTGGCCCTTGCATGACCCTCCGGCGCGCGTCGGGATCGGCGCGTGGAAGGAAATCTGGCATCAGCGCTTGTTGTTCTGGGCCAGTGCCGCGGTGGTGGGCGCGGTGGCGCTGGGCTTCGGCTGGTGTACCGTCACCGCCAGCCGGGTCTTCCATGCCATCGCCGGTCCGCATCCCTGGGTGGTGGTGGTCCTCTGCCCCGCCGGGCTGGCGGCGATCGCCTATCTCACCCGCACCTTCTTCCCCGGCGCCCAGGGCAGCGGCATCCCGCAGGCGATGGCGGCCATCCGCATGGAACGGGTGGAGTTCGCCCGGACCATGCTGTCCTGGCGCATCGCCATCGGCAAAACCCTGCTGACGGTGGCCGGCTTCGCGGTCGGCGCCTCGATCGGCAAGGAGGGGCCGACGGTGCAGATCGGCTGCTCGGTGATGAACGGGCTGGGCGCGCTGGGCCTGAAACCGTCGCGCGAACTGCTGCGGCTGCTGGTGCTGGCCGGCGGGGCGGCCGGCATCGCCAGCGCCTTCAACACCCCGATCGCCGGCGCCGTGTTCGCGGTGGAGGAGATGGCGCACTACCAGGTGGACGGGCGGATCGGCCGGCGGCTGCTGGTGGTGACCGCGATCTCCGGGATGACCATGCTCGCGCTGGTCGGCAACGTCTTCTATTTCGGCACCGTGCGGGCGGCGCTGCCCTGGGGGCGCGGCTGGCTCGCGGTGGCGGCGCTGGGGGTGGTCGGCGGCCTGCTGGGCGGGGCCTTCGCGCGCATCCTGACCTTCCCGCTGGGCCGGCTGCCCGGGCCGATCCGCCGGTTTCGCGCCGCCTCGCCCGAGGGCTACGCGGCGGTCTGCGGGCTCGCCCTGGCCGGGCTCGGCCTCGCCTCCGGCGGGCGCGCCTTCGATGCCAGCCACGCCACCGCGGTGGCGGCGCTGCATGGGGTGGCGGCGCCGTCGCTGGCGTTTCCGTTGCTGAAATGGGCGGCCACCATCGTCTCCTACCTGTCGGGGATTCCGGGCGGCATCTTCGCCCCCTCGCTGTCGGTGGGCGCCGGGCTGTCGGCCTGGGCGGCGGCGCTGTTTCCGCATGTGGCGCTGTCGGCGCTGGCGATGGTGGGGATGGCCGCCTATTTCTCCGGCGTGGTGCAGTCGCCGATCACGGCGGCGGTGATCGTGCTGGAGATGACCAACAACATGGAGATGACGGTGGCGGTCTCGGCGGCGGCGATGCTGGGCACGGCGGTCTCGCGGCTGGTCTGCCCGAAGCCGATCTATCTGGCGATGGCCGAGCAGTTCCTCGCCGGCCTCGGCGAGCGGGCGGCGCCGTGAGCGACGATCCGGCGCCGGGCAAGCCGAAGCTGGTCGCGGCCAAGGAAGCCTGGGCCCGCGCGGGGCGGCTGCTGACCGGGCAGACCGCGGACCCCGCCCGCGCGCGGCTGCCGCCGGGCCAGCGTCTGGTCACCGACTGGCCGGTGCTGGACCTGGGCAGCCTGCCCGCGGTCACCACGGAAACCTTCCGCCTCGATATCGACGGCGCGGTGGCGCATCCGCTGCGGCTGGACTGGGCCGGGCTCCTGGCGTTGCCGGCGGTCGAGAGCGTCTCCGACATCCACTGCGTGACCCAATGGTCGCGCTACGACAATCGCTGGACCGGAGTGGCCGCCGGCACCCTGATCGCGGCGGTGGCGCCGAAGGACGAGGCGGCATTCGTGATCTTCCACGCCGCCGACGGCTACACCACCAACATCACCCGCGACCGCTTCGCGCGGCCGGATTCGCTGCTGGCCTGGCGCTGGAACGGGGCGCCGATCCCCCCCGAGCATGGCGGGCCGGCGCGGCTGGTGATTCCCTCGCTCTATTTCTGGAAATCGGCGAAATGGGTGCGGCGGATCGAGTTCGCGCTGACCGACCGGCCGGGGTTCTGGGAACGGCGCGGCTATCACAACCAGGGCGATCCCTGGGCCGAGGAACGCTACGGCTGAGCCGGCCGTGGCTAACGGCCGCGATGGACGGTGTAATCGCAGACCGCCACCAGGGCCCGGCGCAGCGGCGAATCGGCGAACGGCGCCAGCGCGACGGCGGCGGCGGCGGCATGGCTTGCGGCGCGTTCCAGCGTGGCGGCGATGGCGCCGTGGCGGGCGATCAGTGTCAGCGCCCGGGCCAGGTCGGCGTCGGTCTGCTCGCCGGCGGCGATGGTGCGCTCCCAGAACGCGCGCTCCTCGGCATCGCCCGCCGCGTAGGCCCGCAGCACCGGCAGGGTGATCTTGCCCTCGCGGAAATCGTCGCCCACCGTCTTGCCCAGCGCCTGCTGATCGGCGGCGTAATCCAGCGCGTCATCGACCAGCTGGAAGGCGATGCCGAGTTCGAGGCCGAAGCGGGCCAGCGCCGCTTCCTCGGCGTCCGGCCGCGCCGCCAGCACCGCGCCCACCTGGGCGGCGGCGGCGAACAGGGCGGCGGTCTTGCCGCGGATCACCTCGAGATAGCGGTCCTCGGTGGTGGCGAGGTCGTTCTGGGTGGCGAGTTGCAGCACCTCGCCCTCGGCGATGGTGGCCGCCGCTTCCGACAGGATCGCCAGCACCCGGAGCGAGCCGTCCGCCACCATCAGCTGGAAGGCGCGGGCGAACAGGAAATCCCCCACCAGCACCGAGGCCTGGTTGCCGAACACCGCGTTGGCCGAGGCGAGGCCGCGGCGCAGCTGGCTTTCATCGACCACGTCGTCATGCAGCAGGGTGGCGGTGTGGATGAACTCCACGCAGGCGGCGAGGCCGACATGGCGGGCGCCGCCATCCGGGCCGGGATAGCCGCACAGCCGGGCGCAGGCCAGCGTGAGCAGCGGACGCAGCCGCTTGCCGCCGGCCGCCACCAGATGCGCCGCCAGCTGCGGGATCAGCGCCACCGGGCTCGCCATATGCGCGACGATGGCGCGGTTGGTGGCGTCGAGATCCGCGCGCAGCATCCCGGCGAGGGCGGTGAGCGCGTCCTCGGCGGCGTGGGGCAGGCCGGGTTGGGTGGCGATCACGCCCACATCGGGGATCCGGCTGGAGATACGGCGGTCGGGGGCAGATATCGGTCCGCCGGGCGGGGGGTCAAGCCGCGGCTCAGGCGGCTTCCTCGGTCTCCGGCGGCGGCGGCGGCGGCGGCACCGCCTTGCCTTCCCGCTCCAGCCGCTCGTTGGCCAGCGCGATCGCGGCGTTGAGATCGGTCTGCGAGCAGAGGCCGAGGATCACCGGATCGCGCGGCTTGATGTTGGCGCTGTTCCAGTGGCTGCGGTCGCGGATCTTCTGGATGGTTTCCTTGGTGGTGCCCAGCAGCTTGCCCAGCTGGGTTTCCGACAGCTGCGGGTAGTTGCGGAGCAGGAAGGCGATGGCGTCGGGGCGGTCGTTGCGCTTGGCCACCGGGGTGTAGCGGGCGCCGCGCCCGCGCTTGGGCGGCGGCAGGGTGGGCGGCAGCAGCTTCAGCCGCGCCTCGGGGTCGGCCTCGCAGCGGCGGATGTCCTCGGCGGTCACTTGCGCGTTGGCCACCGGGTCGTAGCCGACGATGCCGGCCGCCACCTCGCCATCGGCGATCGCCTGCACCTCGAGCGGGTGCATGCCGCAGAACTCGGCGATCTGGGTGAAGCTGAGGGCGGTTTTTTCGATCAGCCACACGGCGGTGGCCTTCGGCATCAGCGGCAGGGCCATGGTCTTCCCCTAAAACATCCGGCCCGCCACGGGATGCCCCGATCCCCGGGCCGGCCCGGGGTGTTCCGGGGCGGCCCCGCGACGGACGCGCGGGATTGGAACGCGCCGCGATCGCGGGCAGAAGGGGGATATGCCGGCCGGGGCGGGGCGGGTCAAGCCCGCCGCGGCCCGGCCACCGCACAGGAGAACTGCGATGCGCGAGGAGGAGGACACCCCGATCAGGCAGCCGACGCGGCTGGAACGGCCGCCGCTGGACAGCTGGGGGATCGCCGAGCTCGACGCCTATATCGACGCGCTGCGGGCCGAGATCGGCCGCGCGGAGGCGGAGATCGGGCGCAAGAACGCTCATCGCGGCGCGGCGGACGCCTTCTTCCGCCGGCCGTGAGGCGGCCGATCAGATCAGTCGCAGGTTGGTCGCCGCGGCCTTGCCGCGTTCCATTGCGACGTCGTAGCTGACCTGCTGGCCATCATTGAGGCCCTTCAGCCCCGCGGCCTGCACCGCGGTGATGTGGACGAACACGTCCTTGCCGCCGTCCTGCGGCATGATGAATCCAAAGCCCTTGGTGGCGTTGAACCACTTCACGGTGCCGGTCGCCATCGTTCGATACGTCCTGTCGTGCGCGAAGCTGGGGGTGGATCAGAGCGGGCGGAGGTTGGTGGCGGCGGCCTTGCCGCGCTCCATGGTGACCTCGTAGGTCAGCTTCTGACCTTCGTTGAGGCCGCGCAGCCCGGCAGCCTGGACCGCGGTCACGTGGACGAACACGTCCTTGCCGCCGTCCTCCGGCATGATGAAACCATATCCTTTCGTGGTGTTGAACCACTTGACCGTGCCGATCGCCATCGTCTTCGTTCCGTTTCTTTCCGTTCCGGATGGTGGCCGCCGCCTGGCGGCCGGGAAACAACCCTGCCTTTGGACGTCTTGGAGAGCACCCGGGTGACGGGAGGCGCAGCAAGCCAAGCCAAACGTGATTGCCCAGGCATTTGGCACGGAAACGGGATGGCCTGTCAATGATCCTCCGCCCCGGCCGGCCGGAACCGGGACCGGGCCGGCCCCTTTGATGCCGATCAAGGCCGGGCCGGGCCGCCCCCGCTAGACCGGCCGCGCCGCCGCCGGACCGTCATGCCCCCACCCGTCACGCCGCTACGCCTTGCCCTGGCACTCACCCCCACCCCGCTGCTCGCCCCGGCCCTGCGGCTGGCGATGTGCCGCATCGTCCGCGCCGCCCCGGCGCTCGGGCGCGACCTCGCCGCCCTGCCGCGGGCGCGCGTGCTGATCGCGCCCACCGATCTGCGGCGGCGGTTTCTGCTCCGCCTCGGCGACGGCCCGCCGCGCCTGGCGCCGGCCCCGGCCAGGATCCGGGCCGATGCCAGCATCCGCGGCCGGCTTGCCGACCTGCTCGCGCTGGCCAGCGGGGAGTGCGACAGCGACGCGCTGTTCTTCTCCCGCGCGCTTGCCATCACCGGCGACACCGCCCCGGTGGTGGCGCTGCACAACACGCTGGAGCGCCACGGCGCCGACCTGTTCGCGCTGCTGGCGGGCCCGCTCGCCGCCCCGGCACGCCGGCTGGCCGCCTGCCTGCCGACCCCAGGCACCCGGGGCATGGCATGATACGGTATCTGGAGCTGGTCTGCCCCGCCGGCACCCCGGCGGCGCTCCGCACCGCCATCGAGGCCGGCGCCGATACCGTCTATTGCGGCCTCCGCGACGCCACCAACGCGCGCAACTATCCCGGCCTCAATTTCGACGCCGCCGAACTCGCCGCCGGCATCCGCTTCGCCCATGACCACCGCCGGCAGGTGCTGGTGGCGATCAACACCTTCCCCCCCGCCGGCGGCAGCGCGCTCTGGCACCAAGCGGTGGACACCGCCGCCGATTGCGGCGCGGACGCCGTGATCCTGGCCGATCTCGGGGTCCTGGACTACGCCGCCACGCGCCACCCCGGGCTGCGGCGGCATCTCTCGGTGCAGGCGGCGGCGGCCAATCCGGCGGCGATCGGGTTCTATCGCGACCGCTTCGGCATCCGCCGGGTGGTGCTGCCGCGCATCTTCGCCCTGGCCGAGCTCGCCCAGCTGGTCCCGCAGCTCGGGGTGGAGAGCGAGGTCTTCGCCTTCGGCTCGCTCGGGACCATGGTGGAGGGGCGCTGCTACCTTTCCTCCTTCATGGCCGGCCGCTCGCCCAGCATGGACGGGGTCTGCGCCCCGGCCGAATGCGTCCGCTACGACCCCGAGGGCCCCGATCTGCTCGCCCGCCTCGGGACGGCACTGCTCAACCGGTTCGGCCCGGACGCGCCGCGCTCCTACCCCACCCCCTGCAAGGCGCGGCTGCTGACCCGCGGGGCCGAAGCCTATCCGTTCGAGGAGCCGGTGGGGCTGAACGCCGCCGCCATCCTGCCCGAACTGAAAGCGGCCGGGGTGACGGCGCTGAAGATCGAGGGGCGGCAGCGCGGGCGCGCCTATGTCGGCACCGTGGTGGCGGCGTTCCGCGCCATGCTGGACGCGCTGGACCGGGGCGAGGATCCCGACGCCCATGCCGGCGCGCTGGCCGCCCTCGCCGAGGGCGGGCAGGAGACGCTGAGCGCCTATCGCAAGGGCTGGCGATGACCGCCGCGATCACCCTCGGCCCGTTGTTCTGGCACTGGCCGGCCGAGACGCGGCGCGATTTCTACTTCCGCATCGCCGACGAGGCGCCGGTCGCCGCGGTCAGCCTGGGCGAGGTGGTCTGCGCCAAGCGCGCGCCGTTCTTCGCCCCGTTCCTGCCGGAAGTGACCGCACGGCTGCGCGCCGGCGGCAAGCAGGTGCTGCTGGCGACGCCGGCGGTGGTGGCCGGACCGGGCGAGCTCGCCGCCATCGCCGAGGCCGCCGCCGGCGGCGCGCTGGTGGAGGCCAACGACATCACCGCCATCGCCGCGCTGGACGGGCGGCGCTTCGTCTCCGGCCCGCTCGTCAACCTGTTCCACGAGGGCACGCTGGACGTGCTGACCCGGGCCGGCGCCTGCCGCTTCGTCGCACCCGTGGAGCTGTCGCGCCCGGCGATCGCCCGGCTGGCCGCGCACGCGCCGGACTGTGACGCCGAGGTGACGGTGTTCGGCCGCCAACCGCTGGCGATCGCCATGCGCTGCTATCACGCCCGCGCCTATGGGCTGCACAAGGACGCCTGCCGGTTCGTCTGCGAGCGCGATCCGGCCGGGCTCCAAGCCGACCAGCTGGACGGGGCGCCGCTGCTGCGCATCAACGGCACCCAGACGCTGTCGGCGGGATACCTGGTGTGCCTGCGCGAGATCGCCGGGCTGCTGGCCGACGGGGTGACGCATCTGCGGCTGTCGCCCGAGCACGGCATGGACATGGTGGCGGTGGCGCGGCTGGTCGGCCGGGTGGCGGCGGCGGCGCTGGACCCGGCCGAGGCCGAGGCGGCGCTGCGCGCGCTGACCGGCCCGGCGCCCTGGCACAACGGATTTCTGCACGCCCATCCGGGGATGGACTGGGTGGCGGCGGCATGACCCGAACCCGGACAGGAGCGCGCCGATGAGCGTCTTGCAAGGCATCGCCACCAGCAGCTTCCGCGTCCCCGACGGGGCGGACGAGCACATGATCGCCATCGAGGCGCCGGCCGCCGGCGGCTTCGATTTCCAGTTGGACGCGCTGGCGCAGCGCTACGCCGAGGCGGTGCAGTCGCTGCGCATCGCCCCGGACAGCGCCGTGTTCCGCCGCGTCTATGTCTCCGACGCGGCGAACCAGACGGCGGCGGTGCGGGATTCGCCGCTGGCGCGCGAGCCGGGGGACGCGGTCCCGGCCGTCTCGGTGGTTCAGCAGCCGCCGGCGGCGGGGGCGAAGCTGGCGCTGCTCGCCTGGCATCTCGACGATCCCGCCGGGGCCGGCCGGCGCCGGCACGGGCCCGGCGAGATGCTGCTGGAACGCAACGGGCGCGGGCATCTGTGGACCACCGGCGCCTGCGCCGGCGCCACCCTGGCCCCGGTTCCCACCGCGGCGCAGACCGAGGCGGTGTTCGACCGGCTGAGCGCGCGGCTGGCGGCCGACGGCGGCAGCCTGGCCGGGAATTGCATCCGCACCTGGATCTACGTGCGCGACGTCGATGCGTTCTACCAGGAGATGGTGGATGCCCGCACCGCGCTGTTCGCCCGCGCCGGCCTGAAGCGGGATACCCATTACATCGCCAGCACCGGCATCGCCGGCGCCTGCGCGCATCGCTACGACACCGTGCTGATGGACGCCTGGTCGGTACTGGGGCTGCAAACGGGGCAGGTGAGCTATCTGAACGATTTCGACCGCCTCTGCCCGACCCATGACTACAACGTGACCTTCGAGCGCGGCACGCGGGTGGCCTATGGCGATCGCGCGCATTGCCTGATCTCCGGCACCGCCAGCATCGACGCGGCGGGGCAGGTGGTGCATCGCGGCGACGTGGCGCGCCAGCTGGATCGGGCGCTGGAGAACGTCGCGGCGCTGCTGGCCGATGGCGGGGCCGGGCTCGGCGATCTGACGCATCTGCTGGTGTATCTGCGCGATACCGCCGACACGCCCTGGGTGGAGGCGGCGCTGGAGGAGCGGTTCCCGGGGCTGCCGGTGCTGGTGCTGCGCGGGGCGGTGTGCCGGCCGGAATGGCTGGTGGAGGTGGAAGGGATCGCGGTCACCGGCGACGGGCGGGCGGAATTGGCGCCGTTCTGATCGGCTCGGCCGCTTCGGCCGAGCCCCCGCGCCGCGGGAGGGGACGTGCGTCGCTATTGTTATGACACGATAACAATAAGCCCCGGCGCCGGGCTCCACCCGCCTTGCTCCGCGGTCTTTCGTGGCCTCCGCGTTAGAGACTTAGTTACAATGACTTATACCCGCCGCCCGAATGGCTGACCCTTCCGGCCATCGGGGCGGCGGGTAGAAATCACTCCGCCAGCGCCGCCGCGAAGCTCGCCCGCAGCCCGGCGGCCGACAGGCCGCGGCCGATCACCACGATGCGGCTTCCCCCCGGC
>JAKBCO010000332.1 GCA_021807785.1 Pseudomonadota bacterium | reverse complement strand
CGTTCGGTCACCACAACAAGGGGGAGTCCATGACACAGGTCGCATCGCCGCGGCTGCGTCGTATCCAGCGCATCGCGGTCGGCATGTTGTTGCTGACCGGCGCCATCAACTATATCGACCGAGTCGCCCTGGCGATCGCCAACCCGCTGATCCGCCAGGATCTGCACCTGTCCATCGCCGAGATGGGGGTGCTACTCTCGGTCTTCCTCTGGACCTACTGCTTCGCCCAGCTGCCGGTGGGCTTCGCCATCGACAAGGTGGGGCCGCGGGTACTGCTGGGGATCGGCGCGATAGTGTGGTCATTGGCGCAGATCCTGGCCGGCGCGGTCACCTCGATGGCGCAGTTCGCCTGGACCCGGGTGCTGCTGGGGATCGGCGAAGCGCCGCAGTTTCCGCTGGACGCGAAGGTGGTACGGTCATGGTTCAATGTCCGCGACCGCGGCACGCCGACCGGCATCTTCAACTCCGCCTCCACCGTGGGGCCGGCGATCGCGCCGCCGCTGCTGACCTTCCTGATGCTCAGCTTCGGCTGGCGGGCGATGTTCGTCATCATCGGCGTGCTGGGCGTGGTGGTCGGGCTGATCTGGTGGGCGGTGTATCGTGACCCGCAGGATCACCAGCTGACCGCCGAGGAGCAGCACTATCTGGACGAAGGCGAAGACCACACTCACGGGCAGCAGGTGACTTTCGCCGAATGGCGTTCCCTGTTCGGCTACCGCACCACCTGGGGCATGATCTTCGGCAATTTCGGCAACGGTTACATGATCTGGCTCTACGCGGCCTGGCTGCCGGGATATCTCGAGATCCAGCGCCACATCAGCATCCCCCATACCGGCTGGCTGGCCGCCATCCCATACGTGTTCGGCATTCTGGGCAGCCTGTTCGGCGGCTGGGGGGCGGACCGGCTGGTGGCCGGTGGGTTCAGCCCGGTGAACAGCCGCAAGCTGCCGATCATCGTCGGCATGGTAGGGGCGGCGGGATGCACCATCTTCGCCGCCCTGACGCCGTCCAATACCTCGGCGATCGCGGCGATCTCGGTGGCGCTGTTCCTGGGCAACATGGCCGGTGCCACCATCTGGGCGTTGGCGGTGGTGGCGGCGCCGTCCAAGGGCGTGGCCTCGCTGGGGTCGATGCAGAATTTCGGCGGCTTCCTGGGCGGCGCGCTGGCGCCGATGCTGACCGGGTTCATCGTCCAAGCCAGCGGCAGCTTCGTACCGGCGCTGATTCTGTCGGCGGTGGTCTCGGTCGCGTCGGCGTTCGTCTATCTGCTGGTGGTGCGCGATCCGGTGGAGCTGCCGGCGACGGCTGTCGGCGCGACGGCCGGGTGACGGGATGACGGGAAGGTCAGGGGGGCGCTTGCCCCCCTTGCCTTCTCCTCACGCCGGCGCCGAAGCCAGCATCGGCCGCGGAGCGGATGCCGCCCGGGTTTTCGGCTCCACATAGGGGGGAGCGTCCGGGACCGTCGCGCCGAGCCGGCGCGACAGCCGCACCGCCGCGTCCTGCACCTGCGCCAGCAGCGCCCGTGGCCGAGGTGCGCGCATCCGCAGCGACGGGGCGGTCACGCTGAGCGCGGCGACCACCTGGCCCGAGGCATCGAACACCGGCACGGCGACCGACACCGCCCCCGGGCTCACCTCATCGGAGGTCACGAGGTAGCCGCGGCTGCGAATGCGTTGCAGGTCGGCCGCGATCCAGGCCGGGTCGGTGCGGGTGGCAGGGGTGAACCGAGGCAGGCGTTGGGCCAGCATCTGGGTTTGCACCGCCTCCGGCGCATAGGCCAGCAGCAGGCGCGGCACCCCGGCATGAAGCGGCTTGCGCTCGCCGGCGGAGGTATAAAGCCGCAACGCGGGATCGGGCTGGAACACCGCCAGGGTCTCGCTTTCGAGGCCGTCGCGGCCGCGCAGCTCCACCGTCTCCCCGGCCGCATTACCGAGCTCGGCCATGAACCCGTTGGCGGTGGCAACCAAGGCGCCCTGATCCTGCGCGGCCCGGCCCAGGATGGCCCACCGCGCACCCAACCGCCATTGACCGCGGGCCTCGTCCTGCACCGCAAAGCCGCGCGCTTCCAGCGTGCGCAACAGACGGAAGGCGGCGGTGCGGGTGCAGCCGGCATCATCGGCCAGGGCGGCGAGCGTCGCCGGGGCAATGCGGGCCAGGGCTTCCAGCAGGTCCAGCGCCCGGTCCACCGCGGCAATGTTGTACTCGGCCGTCTTGCCGGACTCCGCAGGCTCGGCCGGTCGTGCCGCCGCCCGGGCGGCCGAGGGGCGTGGCTTAGCGGCCGGCATGGCGCAGCGTCCACCGTGCGGGCAGGTCCGGAAGGGTCAGCATGGGGCGATATGCGTACAAAATGCTCACATCGTTCAAGGCATAGAGCACGGCACGGGCCACCCGGCCGTTGATGGCGGTATTGTGGCACTCCGCTTGCCCTGGGTCAAAGCGGAAATCGGGTGGCAGAGCCGCTCCGGGCGCGGGGCTAGAAGGCGGTATTCAGATACCGCAGTCAGCGGAGCTTGACGCAAGCAGCACTGAAGCCCATAAGCCGCCGCCTGTTTCAAGGACCGGACGAATGAAAACTACCCCCTCGCTCAAGCCGGCCGAGGTGCGGAAGGATTGGGTGCTGATCGACGCAGAGGGCCTGGTGCTGGGCCGGCTCGCGGTGGTCGTGGCCAACCGCCTGCGCGGCAAGCACAAGCCCCAGTTCACCCCGCATGTCGATTGCGGCGACAACGTCGTC
>JAKBCO010000331.1 GCA_021807785.1 Pseudomonadota bacterium | reverse complement strand
GCCCGTTCCAGATGGGTCCATCGGGACAGCGTCCCGAAGTTCACGTCCCGGCATTTGCGGATGGCGGCGCGGAGGCATTCGAGATCGGAGTCCGAGAATACATCCATCCTGGGCGCGCGCTTGGCCTGGATTTCGGGATAGCGGGTGTTGCGGTTCACCTCGATGGCGGCGGCGATCGCGTCCGCGAAATCCGAGAACAGGTAATTCCCTTCCACGTAGTCGCGAACGGTCGAGGGAACCGGTCCATACGGCATCGCAATATAGGTATCGGCGATGATCGGGCGGCCGAATCTGTTGAGGTGGTCCTTCTCGGCGAAGAACAGCACTTTCGACAGATAGAAAGGGGTGATGTTGTTCCATTCGCTGGCGATCCAGAGGAGTGTCTCCAGCGCCTTCTCCTCGCTGATCCTGAACTTGAGCGCCATCAGCCTCACCATGCCAGACGGAAATCCCCGCACGGAGGCCTCCGTGCGAGACAAGCGGACCGAATGGCCGCGACAACCGACCAATCGAATGGCGAATACACTACCTCAACGCCAGGGC
Organism: Pseudomonadota bacterium; assembly: GCA_021807785.1. Taxonomy (GTDB): domain Bacteria; phylum Pseudomonadota; class Alphaproteobacteria; order Acetobacterales; family Acetobacteraceae; genus JAJZVS01. The sequence goes on along the minus strand of JAKBCO010000331.1, from coordinate 2,220 downwards.
GGCGGATAGGGAAACATGGAGCCGCGTCATCCGGATGCGTGTCCGCACGGGGGCTTGGCGCGGCGGCGGCAGCCGGCTTTAACCCCCCCGTAACCGCCCCCGGCGCACCCCTCCCCCCATGCGCGTCCTCACCGTCTTCGGCACCCGCCCCGAGGCCATCAAGCTGGCCCCGGTCATCCGCCGCCTGCGGGAAACCCCGGGCCTCACCCCGCTCGTCTGCGTCACCGCCCAGCACCGCCAGATGCTGGATCAGGTGCTCGACCTGTTCGCCATCCGCCCGGACCGCGACCTGGACATCATGCGCCACGCCCAGGGCCTGACCTGGATCACCACCGCCGCCCTCCAGGGTCTCGCCGAGGCGCTGCCGGAGCTCCGCCCCGACGTGGTGCTGGTCCAGGGCGATACCACCACCACCTTCGCCGCCGCGCTGGCCGCCTTCTACGCCGGGGTGAAGGTGGGCCATGTGGAGGCCGGGCTGCGCACCGGCGACCTCTCCGCCCCCTGGCCGGAGGAGATGAACCGCCGCCTGGCCACCCGCCTCGCGCACTGGCATTTCCCGCCCACCGCGGAAGCGCGCGCCAATCTGCTGGCCGAGGGGGTCGCGGACGCCGCCATCACCGTCACCGGCAACACCGTGATCGATGCGCTGTTCGACGCCGTCGCCATCCTCGATGCCGATCCCGCGCGCGCCGGCGCCGCCGCCGCGGCGCTGCCGCCGCCGGACCCGGCGCGGCGGCTGATCCTGGTCACCGGCCACCGGCGGGAGAATTTCTCGGGCGGCCTCGCCCGCGTCGCCACCGCGCTGCGCCGCCTGGCCGACCGCGGCGACGTGCGCATCGTCTATCCGGTGCATCTCAACCCGGCGGTGCGGGAGGCGGCCGCTCCGCTCGCGGGGCATCCGGCGATCGACCTGATCGAGCCGCTGGACTACCTGCCCTTCGTCGCGCTGATGCGCCGGGCCCACCTCATCATCACCGATTCTGGCGGGGTGCAGGAGGAAGCGCCCTCGCTCGGCAAGCCGGTGCTGGTGACGCGGGAGACCACCGAGCGGCCGGAGGCGGTCGCCGCCGGCACCGTCGAGCTGGTCGGCACCGATCCCGACCTGCTGGTCGCGCGCGCCGCCCGCCTGCTCGACGATCCCGCCGCCTGGCGGCAGATGAGCATCGCCCACAACCCCTATGGCGACGGCCAGGCCGCCGCCCGCATCGTGAAAGCCCTGACGGATGGATAGTTTCGCCCGCGTGAGCGTGATCGGCCTGGGCTATATCGGCCTGCCCACCGCGGCGGTGTTCGCCGATACCGGGATCGAGGTCGCCGGGACCGACGTGAACCCCGAGGTGGTGGCCACCATCAACGCCGGAAGGCCGCATTTCGGCGAGCCCAATCTGGACGCGCTGGTGCGCCGGGTGGTGGAGGCGGGCAAGCTCCGCGCCGCCACCAGCGTCGCCCCGGCCGATGCCTTCATCATCGCCGTGCCGACGCCGCTGGTGGGCCACGGCGCCGCCGCCACGCCGGATGTTTCTTATGTGGAACATGCGGCGGCCGCGATCGCTCCGGTGCTGGCGGCGGGCAATCTGGTGATCCTGGAATCCACCTCCCCGGTCGGCACCACCGAGCGGGTGGCGGCGATCCTGGCCGAGCTGCGCCCCGAGCTGAGCTTCCCCCAGCAGAAGGGGGAGATGGCGCAGGTGCAGGTGGCGCATTGCCCGGAACGGGTGCTGCCGGGGCGCATCCTGGACGAAGTGGTGAACAATCCGCGGGTGATCGGCGGCCTGTCGCGCCGCTGCGCGCAGCGGGCGCTGGCGCTGTATCGGATGGTGGTGCGCGGGGACTGCCGGGTCACCACCGCGCGCACCGCCGAGCTCGCGAAGCTGACCGAGAACGCCTATCGCGACGTGAACATCGCCTTCGCCAACGAACTCTCGGTGATCTGCGACCGGCTGCGCATCAATGTGTGGGACCTGATCGAGATGGCGAACCTGCACCCGCGGGTGAACATCCTGAGCCCCGGCCCCGGCGTGGGCGGGCACTGCATCGCCGTCGATCCGTGGTTCATCGTCGCCGGCGCGCCGGAGGAAGCGAGGCTGATCCGCACCGCGCGGGAGGTGAACGACGCCAAGCCCGGATTCGTGCTGGCCAAGGTGCGGGAGCGGGCGGCGGCGCTGAAGCGCCCGGTGATCGCCTGCCTCGGCCTTGCCTACAAGAAGGACGTGGACGATC
>JAKBCO010000330.1 GCA_021807785.1 Pseudomonadota bacterium | reverse complement strand
TCATGATGTCACGAGCGTGCATCGGGTCTCTCCGGCTCAGGCAGGGGCGGGCAGGGATGGCGGCCTGACCCCCCGCGCCAGGGTCTCGAGATCGTCCCCGCTCAGCGTTTCGTGCGACAGCAGACGCGCCGCGCCCTCGCGCAGCAGCGGCAGATTGGCTTCCAGCACCGCCACCGCCAGGGCGAAGGCGCGCTCGATCAGGCCCCGCATCGCCGCATCGATGGCGGCGGCGGTCTCGTCGCTGTAGCGCCGCGGTTCCCACGGCATCCCGTTGGCTGATTGCAGGAATTGCTGGCGTTGCGCCTCGTAGGCCACCTGGCCCAGCCCGGCATCCATGCCGAAGCGGGCGACCATGCCGCGGGCGATGTCGGTCGCCTTCATCAGATCGTCCTCGGCGCCGGTCGAGATCTCGTGGAAGATCACGCTCTCCGCCGCCCGCCCGCCCAGCAGCACCGCCATCCGGTTCATCAGCTCGGCCCGGGTCATCAGGAACCGGTCCTCCAGCGGGCGCTGGATGGTGTAGCCCAGCGCGCCCACCCCGCGCGGGATGATGGAGATCTTCTGCACCGGATCGACCCCGGGCAACGCCATCGCCACCAGCGCGTGGCCGAGCTCGTGATGCGCCACCACCTCGCGCTCGTGCCTGTTGAGCAGGCGGGAGCGCTTCTCGAGCCCGGCGATCACCCGCTCCACCGCCTGGTTGAAATCCTCCATCGTCACATCCGCTCCGTCGCGGCGGGTGGCGAGCAGCGCCGCCTCGTTCACCAGCCCCGCCAGGTCGGCGCCGGTGAAGCCCGGGGTCAGCGCGGCGATCTCATCGATGCTGACCGCCGGGGCGAGTCGGATCTTCTTGATATGGACCGTCAGGATCTGCGCCCGCCCGGCCCGGTCGGGGCGATCGACCAGCACCTGGCGGTCGAACCGCCCGGCACGCAGCAGCGCCGGGTCCAACACCTCCGGCCGGTTGGTCGCGCCGAGCAGCACCACCCCGCTCGACGGATCGAACCCGTCCAGCTCCGCCAGCAGCTGGTTCAGCGTCTGCTCCTTCTCGTCGTTGCCGCCCTGCAACGCGCCGGCGCTGCGCATCCGCCCCAGCGCGTCGAGCTCGTCGATGAACACGATCGCCGGCGCCTGTTCGCGCGCCTTGGCGAACAGGTCGCGCACCCGCGCCGCGCCCACGCCCACGAACATCTCGACGAACTCCGAGCCGGAGATGGAGAAGAACGGCACCGCCGCCTCGCCCGCGACGGCGCGCGCCAGCAGCGTCTTGCCGGTACCCGGCGGCCCCACCAGCAGAATCCCCTTCGGGATATGCGCCCCCAGCCGCCCATAACGTTCCGGGTCCTTGAGGAAGGTGACAATCTCCTTGAGCTCGTCCTTCGCCTCATCGACGCCAGCGACGTCGGCGAAGGTCACCTTGACGTCGTTCTCCACATAGATGCGCGCCTTGCTCTGCCCCACCGTCATCAGCCCGCCGGCGCCGCCGGCCATGGGCCGGATCATGAAGTACCACAGCAGACCGAACGCCGCGGCCGGCACCACCCAGCCCAGGATCTCCGCGAGCGGCCCCGGTCCGGGAATGCCGGCGTAGATGACGCCAGCCTTTTCCAGCTCCATGCTCAGCGTCGGATCGACGCGGTAGGTGACGAAGCGATTGGGCTTGCCCTTGGGCGGGGTGACGTAGCGTCCGGTGATCTCGTGGACGCCGATGGTCAGGTTGTTCACCTGGTGCGCGGCCAGCAGGGATTGGAAGCGGCTGTAGGGAATCTCGGTGTTCGGCGAGAGGGCGATCAGGTTCTGGATCAGCACGATCGCGAGTACGGCGGCGACGATGTACCAGAAATGGATCTGGTGCTCCTTGCGCACATCCATCGCCATCCGGCCGATCCTCCGCCGCCCCGCGCGGTTCGCGCCCATTCTCGGCCAGGGCGGCGCGCGGGGCAACCGCGGCGGGGCGGGGCTTGGCATATATGTCGGGACCCGACATATAGCGGCCGACCCAGCATTTCCCCCGCACGAAGGACACCCCCATGACCCACCCCGCTGCCGCATCCGGCGTCGCGGCGTTCGGCGATTTCACCACCCGGCCGCGGATGCTGCTGCTGGCGGCGATGGCGGTGCCGGTCGGGCTGTTCGGGGTCGCCTCCGCCTGGGCCCTGCTGCATCTGATCGCGCTGGTGACCGGCGTTGCCTATTACGGGCAACTCACCACCGCCCACGGGATCCTGATCTCGCTCGACCGGCTGGGCGCGTGGTCGGTGCTGGTGCCGGTCGCCGGGGCGTTCCTGATCGGGCTGATGGCGCGCTACGGCTCCGAGAAAATCCGTGGCCACGGCATTCCCGAGGCACTGGAGGCGATCCTGATCGGCCAGAGCCGGATCGACGCACGGGTGGCCTTCTTCAAGCCGCTGTCCTCGGCGATCGCCATCGGCACCGGGGGACCGTTCGGCGCCGAGGGGCCCATCATCATGACCGGCGGCGCGCTCGGCTCGCTGTTCGCGCAGTGCTTCCGCATGACCTCGGCCGAGCGGAAGACGCTGCTGGTGGCCGGCGCGGCGGCGGGCATGACCGGCGTGTTCGCCACCCCGATCGCGGCGGTGCTGATCGCGGTGGAATTGCTGCTGTTCGAATGGAAACCGCGCAGCTTCATCCCGGTGCTGGTGGCGTGCATGACCGCGGCGGTGGCGCGCGGGCTGGTGCTGCCGGTGGGGCCGCTGTTTCCGCATCACGGCGCGATGGCGCTGGATGCGACCACCCTGCTCG
>JAKBCO010000088.1 GCA_021807785.1 Pseudomonadota bacterium | reverse complement strand
GCGCTGGCCGGCGTCCCGGCCGCCGCCCTGCCCGGACTAGGCATGGCACTCCGGCTGGCGGCGGCGGAGTGATTGGGGGGGGCAGCGCCCCTCTGGCCTTCTCGCCCCCCGATCCCCTCGCCCCCCCCGGCTGGACCGCCGTCGCGCCGGGCGGCAGAGTGGGGGGCTCGGAGGGGTTCATGCAGAGTTCGATGCAGTCGCATGCGCTGTTGATTTCGTCGGTGCTCGTTCATGCCGCGCGGCATCATGCCGATGGCGAGATCGTCTCCCGGTCGGAGGAAGGCGCGCTGCACCGGAGCACCTGGGCGGCCACCGAGCGCCGGGCCCGGCGGCTCGCCCGCGTGCTGGCGGGGCTTGGGGTTGGGGCGGGCGATCGGGTGGGCACGCTGGCCTGGAACACCCATCGGCATCTGGAGATCTATTATGCGGCCCCGGGCATGGGCGCCATCTGCCACACCATCAACCCGCGCCTGGCCGCCGATGATATCGCCTACATCGTCAACCACGCCGGCGACGGGGTCTTGTTCGTCGATCCGGGGTTTGCCGCGCTGGTCGAGGCGATCGCCCCGGCGATCGCGGGGACCGTGCGGGCGGTGGTCTTCCTGGCCGATGCCGCGCGGTTGCCGGCGGTGAGCCTGCCCGCTGGCATGGCGGTTCATGCCTACGAGGGTCTGATGGCGGCGGCCGACGAGGATTTCGCCTGGCCTCTGCTGCAGGAGACCGCCGCCTCGGCGCTCTGTTACACCTCCGGCACCACCGGGCGGCCGAAGGGGGTGCTCTACAGCCACCGCTCCACCGTGCTGCATGGGTATGCCATCAACATGGCCGACGTGATGGGGCTCTCGGCGCGCTCGCGGGTGCTGCCGGTGGTGCCGATGTTTCATGTCAACGCCTGGGGCATTCCCTATGCCGCCGCGATGGCTGGGGCGGCGCTGGTGTTGCCCGGGCGGCAGCTGGACGGGCCGAGCCTGCACGCGCTGATGAACGAGGCGCGGGTGACCATGGCCTGCGGCGTGCCGACCGTGTGGCTGGGGTTGCTCGCGCATCTGCGTGCCTCGGGCGGGCGGCTGGAGACGGTCAAGACCATCATGACCGGCGGCTCCGCCTGCCCGCCGCTGCTGATCGAGGCGTTCGGCGCCGAGTTCGGGATTTCCATGGAGCAGGGCTGGGGCATGACCGAGATGTCCCCGGTCGGCACCTACAACAAGCCCAAGCCCGCCCATGCGGCCCTGGATGCGGCGGGCGCGCTGCGGCTGGGGCTGAAGCAGGGCCGCATCCTGTGCGGACTCGACATGAAGATCGTCGATGGCGAGGGGCGGGAACTGCCGTGGGACGGCAAGGCCTTCGGCGATCTGAAGGTGCGCGGCCCCTGGGTCACCGGCGCCTATTACGGCGACCCGGCGGGCAGCGCGCTGGACGCCGAGGGCTGGTTCGCCACCGGCGACGTCGCCACCATCGATCCCGACGGGTTCATGGAGATCACCGACCGCTCGAAGGACGTCATCAAGTCCGGCGGGGAGTGGATCAGCTCGATCGTGCTCGAGAACCTGGCCGTCTCCCACCCCGATGTGGCGGAGGCGGCGGTGGTGGCCGCGGCGCATCCGAAATGGGACGAGCGCCCGGTGCTGCTGGTGGTGCCGCGCCCGGGGCGGGCGCTCGATCCCGCCTCGGTCCTGGCGGTTTACGAGGGCAAGGTGGCGCGCTGGTGGGTTCCGGATGCGGTGGTGGTGCTGGACGAGCTGCCGCACACCGCCACCGGGAAGCTGCAGAAGAACGCGCTGCGGGCGCGGTTCCGCGAGCACCTGATCCATAAGTAATCCTGGCGGGCTTTTCCCGGCTTGCCGGGCGCGATAAGCCGGCCGGCATGTCGTCCTTCGCGCCCGCCCCCCGGACCGAACCCGGTCTGGGGCGAATCCTTCTGTATCTTGCCGGCTTCGTCCTGGTCTGGACGCTCTATGCCGCCATCATCGAGGCGCCGGTTTCGCTGAAGCACGACATGGCCGAGGCCTATGCCTGGGGCCGGCAATTCCAGTGGGGCTACAACCAGCATCCGCCGTTCTGGGCCTGGATCTGCGGCGCCTGGTTTCGCGTGCTGCCGCGTCAGATCTGGGCGTTCGCCGCGCTTTCGAGCCTCAATGCCGGCATCGGGCTCTGGGGGGGCTGGGTGGCGATGGGCGAATTCGTCACCGGCCCGCGGCGCGAGGCGGGGCTGTTGCTGCTGCTGCTGACTCCACTCTACACGTTCTACGCCTACAAATACGACGCCAACACCATCTTCCTGTCGGTCTGGCCGTGGATGCTGGTGGCGTTTCTGCGGCTGATGCGCCGGATGCGGGTGCGCGACGGGGTGGCCTTCGGCATCGCCACCGCCTGTGCGATCCTGTCCAAATACTACGCCGCGGTGCTGATCGCCTCCTGCGCGCTGGCCTGGGTGCAGATGCCGAACCGGTTTCGCCTGTTCGCCCGGCCCGCGCCCTATGTGGCGATGGCGGTGACCTTGGTGCTGATCGCACCGCATCTCTGGTGGCTGACCTGGAGCGGGGCGCCGCCGCTGCGCTACCTCGCCAGCATCGAGGGCTGGCCCTGGCCCTGGGTGCTGGCCCATGCCGCCAATGCGCCGGTCTCGGCGCTGGGGATGTGGACCGGGCCGATCCTGCTGCTGGGGTTCGTGTGGTGGCGCGGTCGGGCCGGGCACGCGGGCCGGACCGCCCCCGTCATGGCCGGGATTGACCCGGCCATGACGAAAAGGGCGGCCATGACGGGGGGCGGCGTCCCTGGCATCGCGGTGATCGCTACCCTTACCTTCGCTCCTTTGCTGCTCTCGGAGCTCGGCGCGCTCACCGAGCGCACCACCCTGACCTCCGAGATGCTCCTCGGGACCTTCCCGCTCGCCCCGCTGCTGCTGCTGGCGCCACTCGGCCCCGAGGCGCTCGCCCGGCTGCACCTTCTGGCGCGACGGCTGGCGCTCGCGCTCAGCCTCGGCGCGCTGGCCGCGGCCCCGTTGACGATGCTCTGGCGTACTTGGGCGTCCCCGGGGGCGATGAAGGTCCAGCCCTATCAGGAGGTGGCGCGCGTCGCGACGAGAATCTGGCGCCAGCGCACCGGCGCGCCGCTGCGCTACGTCGCCGGGACGCATTGGTACGAAAACGAGATCGCCTTCTACAGCCCCGATCGCCCGCACGCCTTCAAGGCGTTCCACTACGCCGAAGCGCTCTGGGTCACCCCGGCCCGGCTGGCGCGCGACGGGCTGCTTTCGGTCTGCGTCGCCACCGACGCGCGCTGCCTGCGCCGGACCGCCCGCTTCGTCACCTCCGGGACCACGCGCGCAGAGGTGACGCTGGCGCGGCGCTTCCTCGGCCACGTCGCCCGCCCGGTGCGCTTCGTCATCACCGTCATTCCGCCGGCCCGATCCGCCCGGCGAGGTCCTGGATGAACTGCCAGGCGACCCGGCCCGATCGCGCGCCGCGCGTCACCGACCATTCGTTCGCCTCCGCCCGCAACGCCTCGGTCCCGATCGGCAGGCGGAGATAGGCCGCGTAGCCTTCGACCATGCGGAAATAGGTTTCCTGATCGCAGTTGTGGAATCCGATCCACAGCCCGAACCGGTCGGAGAGCGATACTTTCTCCTCGGTCGCCTCCGAGGGGTTGATCGCGGTCGAGCGTTCGTTCTCGATCATGTCGCGCGGCATCAGGTGGCGGCGATTGGAGGTGGCGTAGAAGAGTACGTTGGCCGGCCGCCCCTCGATGCCGCCGTCGAGCACCGATTTCAGCGCCTTGTAGTCGGTGTCCTGGGCCTCGAAGGAGAGATCGTCGCAGAGGATCAGGCAGCGCCGGGGCTGGCCGCGCAGCACGTCGAGCAGCACCGGCAGGGTGCGGATCTCCTCGCGGTGGATCTCGATCAGGGCCAGCGCGCCGGGGTGGGCTTCGTTGACCGCCGCGTGGACCGCCTTCACCAGCGAGGACTTGCCCATCCCGCGGGTGCCCCAGAGCAGGGCGTTGTTGGCCGGCCTTCCGGCGGCGAAGCGGGTGGTGTTCTCCAGCAGAATTTGCTTCTGCCGCTCCACACCGGCCAGCAGCGCCAGCGGCACCCTCGCCACCTCCGCGACCGCGGCGAGGCGGGGAGGGACAGGGTGCCAGACATAGGCTTCGGCCACGGCGAGGTCGAGCGGCGGCGGGGGCGGCGGGGCGAGGCGCTCGAGCGCCGCGGCGATGCGGCTCGCGGCGTCCAGCAGGCGAGGGTCCATGCGGATGACTTTCCGGAAACTTGACGTGGGGCGCGCGGAACCTATGGTCCGGCCGCGAATCCCGCAACCGCCCCTTTGCCGCCGGGCCACCGCGCCCGCACAGGACAGACATGCTGATTACCCCCGCCTACGCCCAGGGTTTCGACCTTGCCTCCAGCTTCGGCAGCATCTCGCAATTCATGCCGTTGGTGCTGATGCTGGTGGTGTTCTACTTCCTGCTGATCCGGCCGCAGCAGGTGAAGCAGAAGGAGCTGCGCGCGTCGTTGGGGGCGCTCAAGCGCGGCGACAAGGTGGTGACCGGGGGCGGGATCATCGGCGTGGTGCAGAAAGTCTCCACGGTGCCCGACAAGGCCGGCAAGCTGGTGCCGGGGTCGGAGGTGGAGGTGGAGATCGCCCCCAACACCCGCGTGACCGTGCTGCGGGAGACCATCACTTCGGTGATCCGCACCGAGCCGGCCAATGACAGCAAGCCGTCGGCGAAGGCGAAGGCGGGGTAGGCGGGCGGGGCGCTACTCCACCGTCTCCTCGGCCCGCCCGCCGGCATCGGGAGTGTCGTCGTCCGGCTTCGGCAGCGCCGGCAGCGCGGCCTCGGCGATCTCGAACGCGAGCTTTCCGTCCGCCAGCGTCACCTTCACCCCGCCACCGTGGGTGAGGCGGCCGAACAGCAGCTCCTCGGCCAGCGGCTTCTTGATGTATTCCTGGATCACCCGGGCCAGCGGGCGGGCGCCGTAGAGCCGGTCGTAGCCGCGTTCGGACAGCCATTCCTTCGCCGCCGAGGAGAGTTCGATCGTCACGTTGCGGTCGGCCAGCTGGGCCTCCAGCTGCATGACGAATTTCTCCACCACCCGGGCGACGATCTCCGGCGTCAGACCGGCGAAGGCGATGGTGGCGTCCAGCCGATTGCGGAACTCCGGCGTGAACAGCCGCTTGATCGCGTCCTCGTCCTCGCCCTCGCGGGTCTCCCGGCCGAAGCCGATCGCTTCCTTGGCGAGGTCGGAGGCACCGGCATTGGTGGTCATGATCAGGATCACGTTACGGAAATCGACCGTCTTGCCGTTGTGGTCGGTAAGTTTCCCGTGGTCCATCACCTGCAACAGGATGTTGAACAGGTCCTGATGCGCCTTCTCGATCTCGTCGAGCAGCAGCACCGCGTGCGGGTGCTGGTCGATGGCGTCCGTCAACAGCCCGCCCTGGTCGAAGCCCACATAGCCGGGGGGCGCGCCGATCAGGCGCGAGACCGAGTGCCGCTCCATGTATTCGGACATGTCGAAGCGGATCAGCTCGATCCCCAGGGTGGCGGCGAGTTGCCGCGCAACCTCGGTCTTGCCGACGCCGGTGGGGCCCGAGAACAGGTAGTTGCCGATCGGCTTTTCCGGCTCGCGCAGCCCGGCGCGCGCCAGCTTGATCGCCGCGGCCAGGGCCTCGATCGCCTTGTCCTGGCCGAAGACCATGGATTTAAGGTCACGTTCGAGGTTGCGCAGCGTCTCCTTGTCGTCGGCGGAGACGGATTTCGGGGGGATGCGAGCGATCTTGGCGACGATTTCCTCGACATCGCGCAGGGTGACGGTCTTGCGGCGCTTGTTCTCGGGCAGCAGCATCCGGCTGGCGCCAACCTCGTCGATCACGTCGATGGCCTTGTCGGGCAGCTTGCGGTCGTTGATGTATTTGGCCGACAGCTCCACCGCCGCGCGGATCGCCTCGTCGGTGTAGCGGACGCGATGGTGCTTCTCGTAGTTGGTTTTGAGCCCGCGCAGGATCTTGATGGTATCCTCGATGTTCGGCTCGTTCACGTCGATCTTCTGGAACCGGCGCACCAGCGCCCGGTCCTTCTCGAAATAGTTGCGGAACTCCTTGTAGGTGGTTGAGCCGATGCAGCGCAGCGTGCCGGAGGCGAGCGCCGGCTTGAGGAGGTTGGAGGCGTCCATGGCACCGCCCGAGGTGGCGCCGGCGCCGATCACGGTATGGATCTCGTCGATGAAGAGGATCGCCCCGGCCTGGTTCTCGAGCTCGGTCACCACCGCCTTCAGCCGTTCCTCGAAATCGCCGCGGTAGCGGGTGCCGGCCAGCAGCGCGCCCATGTCGAGGGCGAAGATGGTGGATTTCGCCAGCACTTCCGGCACGTCACCCTCGACGATGCGCTTGGCCAGCCCCTCGGCGATGGCGGTCTTGCCGACGCCGGGATCGCCGACATAGAGCGGATTGTTCTTGGTGCGCCGGCAAAGGATCTGGATGGTGCGCTCGATCTCGATCTCACGGCCGATCAGCGGGTCGATCTTTCCCGCCATCGCCTTCTTGTTGAGATTGACACAGTAGTTCGAGAGCGCGTCCTGCCCGCGGCGGGAGGGTTTCTCCTCCCGCTCCGGCTCGCCGTGGCTCTCCCCGCCCGGGGTCGTGCTGCCCTGCACCGGGCGCGGCGCCGAGCGGCCCGGCGCCTTGGCGATCCCATGCGAGATGAAATTGACCGCATCCAGCCGGGTCATGTCCTGCAGCTGGAGGAAATAGACCGCGTGCGATTCGCGCTCGGAAAACAGCGCCACCAGCACATTGGCCCCGGTCACCTCGTCGCGGCCGGAGGATTGCACATGGATGGCGGCGCGTTGGACCACCCGCTGGAAGCCGGCGGTGGGCTTGGGATCGCCTGAGCGGTCGGTGGCCAGCCCGGCCAGGTCCTTGTCGAGGAATTCACCCAGATCGGTGCGGAGCTTGTCGAGATCCACCCCGCAGGCCCGCAGGACCCCGGCGGCGTCCGCGTCATCGGCAAGCCCCAGCAGAAGATGTTCGAGGGTGGCGTATTCGTGCTTGCGCTGGCTGGCGAGCGACAGGGCGCGGTGCAGCGTCTGTTCGAGGTTACGCGACAGCATGGCGGCGCTCCTGCGGCGGTCGGGAAACGTGTCTCATCGGCAGGCTATTCCTTTTCGATGGTACACTGCAAAGGGTGTTGATTCTGCCGGGCGAGATCCATCACCTGGGTGACTTTGGTCTCGGCGACCTCGTAGGTATAGAGCCCGCAGACGCCGACACCGCGACGATGCACATGCAGCATGATGCGGGTCGCTTCCTCGCGGGTCTTCTGGAAGAACCGCTCCAGGACGTGAACGACGAACTCCATCGGCGTGTAGTCGTCGTTGAGCATCAGGACCTTGTACATCGCCGGCTTGCGCGTCTTCGGCCGCGGGCGGACCACCACCCCGGTATTCGGACCGTCGCTCCCCCGCCTGTCGTTCGTGCTCATGGTCATCCACTATGGTCTCGCCGGCCGGCCCTGGCCCGCCTCCGGTCGCAGCATATCGGAACCCGGGGCGGTGATAAAAGAGTGTCATCTTCCCCGCCGATCCACCCGGACGCAAAAAACCCGGGCACGCCATGGCGTGCCCGGGTTTCGCGTGGGGTGGGCGGCACCGCTCGGGGGGAGGGGTGCGGTGCCGCCCGGGGTCGCGCTGCCTGGTCTGGTCAGACCGGCTTCGCGAACTTCTCGACCGCCAGGGTGACGCGCGCGGTCAGCGGCGCCAGGGTCTGCTCGGTCAGCTTGATCGAGGCGTCAGTCAGCTTGCCGGACTCGGCCAGCGTCTTCTCGATCGCGGCGCGGGCGAAGCTGGTCTGCAAGTCGATCGCGTCCTTGAGCGACTTCACCGAGGTGAGCGCCTTGAAGGTGGCCACCGTCTCCTCGTAGGTGCCCTGGGCGGTGGCGGCGACCTGCTTCGACAGGTCCTGCACGCCGGTGGCCCAGATCTGGCCGGCCTTCATGACGGCTTCCATGTTGCCCTGGCCGAACGTCACGAACTCTTCCGCGGTCTTCATCGCCTTCTCCATGCCTTCCTTGACCTTGGCCTGGGTCTTTTCGATCCCGGCCGTCGCCTGTGCCATGCCGTCCTTCAGGGCGGCCACTGTCTGCTCGATTCCCTTCGCGCCGGCTTCCGCCGCGAACGTCGCCGCCGGGGCGAGATCGGCCACTGCGGCGTCTTCCGACTTGCTCTTCACTGCCATTGCCGTGCTCCTGTTTTGGGCCGCGCCGGCCCGTTTCGTCTGCCGTTCATCTTTTTGCTGCATCGCAGCATGACGGCGATATAGGCCCCGGCCGGCGGCCGATCAAGAGGAATTTTGTGCGCCGCACAATGGCGGGTCCGCGCCATCGCGCCCTCCGCTCTTCCGGCCCCCCTCAGCGTCACCCTGTAACCCGTTCATTGATTTCTCATATTTTCGCGCCATCGGGCTGGACAACCGCCCCGGGCGGGGCCTAACATGAGTCCCACTTGCAGGAGAAAGATGGAAATGGCGCCTCTGGATGGGGTCTGGCGCAACATTCTGCGCGTGCTCGCCGTCCTGGCGATGCTTCCCGCCGCCGCGATCGGCATCGCCACCGCCGCCAGGGCCGCGCCGCCGCCGCCGCAATCCTCCATCCTCGAAGTTGCCGCCACCGGCCGCGTGCTCGCCGCGCAGGATCCGGATGCGCTGCGCCACCCGGCCAGCCTTACCAAGCTGATGACCCTCTACATGACCTTCCAGGCGCTCCGTGACCACCGAATCGCCATGGAGGAGTTGGTACCGGTCTCTCCCCACGCGGCTTCCCAGCAGCCGACCAAGCTGGGGCTGGTGCCGGGGATGCGCATCACCGTCCGCCAAGCCATCCTCGGCCTCATCACCCGCTCGGCCAATGACGCGGCGGTCGCCCTGGCCGAGCTGCTCGGCGGGTCCGAGCCACGATTCGCACAGATGATGACGCTCGAGGCACACGCGCTCGGGATGCGGCGGACCCATTTCGTCAACGCCTCCGGCCTGCCGGCCGATCAGCAATGGACCACCGCGCGCGACATGGCGCTCCTGGCCCGCCGGCTGATCGCCGACTTCCCGCAGTATTATCCGCTGTTCCGCACCCCCAGCTTCGTCTTCCACGGGCAGACGGTGGTCAATCTGGACCGGATGCTGAAGCTCTATCCCGGGGTGGACGGGCTCAAGACCGGGTTCGTCGATGCCTCCGGGCGGAACCTCGTTACCTCCGCCGTGCGCGACGGGGTGCGGCTGGTGGGGGTGGAGTTCGGCGCGCCCTCCTGGCCGCAGGCCTATGGCGGCATGGCGCAGCTGCTGAATTCCGGCTACCTCGCGCTCAACGTCCCGCTCGGCGGGGCGCGGGTGATGACCGCGCAGGCGGCGCCGGGCCTGGGCGGGCTGATCGCCCATGCTCACGCCGCGACGCTGCCGCGCCCCCCCCTGCGCATGGCCGCGTTCCACCCGCCCGCGGCCCCGCCGCCAGCTGCCCATCCGCCCGCGCCCCACCCGATCTGGCATCCGGTCGCCTATCGCCGGCCCGCCCCCGCCGCCGGCTGGGGCATCCAGGTGGGGGCCTTCCGCAGCCTGCCGGTCGCGCGTTCGGTCGCCACTCGTGCCCGGCAGATGATCCGCGGCGGCGGGGTGCGGCTGCAACGCATTGCCATCCGCGGCGGATTCGTCTGGCGCGCGCAGGTCACCGGCCTGTCGCAGCACGCCGCCTATGGCGCCTGCGGGCAGCTCGCCCATGACCGTCGGCCCTGCATGGTCTTCCGCCTGCTGCCGGGCCGGCGCATCGCCCGCGGCTGACCCCCTCCCCAACTCGGCACGATCGAGGCAAGCTGGCGCTCCCGCCGCCTTGCCGGAGCATCTCCATGACCAAATTCGGCCTCGCCCAACCCGTCCGCCGTGTCGAGGACCCGCGCCTGCTGCTGGGCCATGGCCGCTACACCGATGACATTGTGCTGCCGGGGATGCGCCACGGCCTGGTGCTGCGCAGCCCGCACGCCGCCGCCAGCATCGACAGTATCGACACCGCCGCCGCCGCAGCCATGCCCGGGGTGCGCGCGATCTACACCGCCGCCGATCTCGAAGCCGACGGCATCGGCCCGCTGCCCTGCGCCGCCCCGGTGGACGGCATGGCCGCCCCCGCCCACCCGGTCCTGGCCAGTGGTGCCGTCCATCATGTGGGCGACCCGGTCGCCTTTATCGTCGCCGATACGCCCCGCGCCGCCCGCGACGCCGCGGAGGCGATCTCTGTCACCTATTCCCCCACCGCCGCCTGCGTCGATCCCGCCGCCGCGCTCGCCGCCGACGCCCCGCGCGTCTGGCCCGACCTCCCCTCCAACCAGGTCTTCCGCTGGGAGATCGGCGACCGCACCGCCACCGACGCGCTCTTCGCCCGCGCCGCCCGTGTGATCCGCGAGACGGTGGTGAACAACCGCATCGTCGTCTCCTCGATGGAGGCGCGGGCCGCGGTGGCGGAGTATGACGCCGCCGCCGGCCGTTTCACGCTCTATGCCAACACCCAGGGAGGGTGGCTGGTGAAGAACCTGATCGGCGGGCTGTTCGGCCTGCCGCCCGAGCGGTTCCGCGTCATCACCCCCGATGTCGGCGGCGGCTTCGGGATGAAGCTCTTCCTCTATGCCGAGCACGTGCTCACCTGCTACGCGGCGCGCAAGCTGGGCGTGCCGGTGAAATGGGCGGCCGACCGGTCGGAGGCCTTCGTCTGCGACACCCAGGGCCGCGACAACGTCACCCTGGGCGAGATCGCGCTGGACGCGAACGGGGCCGTGCTGGCGCTGCGCACCCGCAACACCGCCAACATGGGCGCCTATCTCTCGACTTTCGCCCCCTATATCCCGACCTATGCCGGCACCGGCGTGCTGGCCTCGGTCTATCGGTTCCAGGCGGTCCATGCCGAGGTGACCGGCGTCTTCACCCATACCGTGCCGGTGGACGCCTATCGCGGCGCCGGAAGGCCGGAGAGCAACTACCTGGTCGAGCGGCTGATGGACCACGCCGCCCGCGCCCTTGGCGAGGACCGCGCCGCGTTCCGCCGCCGCAACATGCTGACCCCGGCGGACCTGCCGCACGCGACCCCGGTGGGCAAGACCTACGACAGCGGCGATTTCCCCCGCGTGCTGGACACCGCGCTGGCGCGCATCGACTGGTCCGGCTTCCCCGCCCGCCGCGCCGCGGCCGGGGCCCGGCGCGGCATCGGCATGGCGTATTACCTGGAAGCCACCGGCGGCGACCCGACCGAGCGGGCCGAGATCCGCTTCGCCGAGGATGGCGGGGTGGACGTCTTCGTCGGCACCCAATCCACCGGCCAGGGGCACGAGACCGCCTATGTCCAGCTGGTCTCCGACAAACTCGGGATCGACGCCGAGCAGATCCGCATCCGCCAGGGCGATACCGACACCATCCCGGTGGGCGGGGGCACCGGCGGCGCGCGCAGCCTCTACTCGGAGGGCCAGGCGATCCTGGTCACCACCGAGAGCGTGATCGACAAGGGCAAGCGGGCCGCCGCCGAGACGCTGGAGGCCGCGGTCGCCGATATCGTCTTCGTTGACGGGCGCTTCGCCATCGCCGGAACCGATCGCGGGATCGACATCCTGGCACTGGCCGCCGCCCAGCGCGCCCGCGCCGCCGCCGGCCAGACGGCGGTCAGCCTGGATGCCGCCGAGGTGGCCGAGATCAAGGCGCACACCTTCCCCAACGGCTGCCACATGGCGGAGGTGGAGGTGGACCCGGAGACCGGAACCGTGCGCCTGCTGCGCTATCAGGTGACCGACGATGTCGGCCGCGCGGTGAACCCGATGATCGTGCGCGGCCAGGTGCATGGAGGCGTGACCCAGGGGTTCGGCCAGGCGGTGCTGGAGCATACGGTCTACGAGGCCGGATCCGGCCAGCTGCTCTCCGGCAGCTTCACCGACTACGCCCTACCGCGCGCCGACGACCTGCCGGACATCGAGGTGGATTTCGTGGAGGTTCCCTGCGCCACCAACCCGCTCGGGGTAAAGGGCGCGGGCGAGGCGGGCGCGGTGGGCAGCCCGCCCGCGGTGATCAACGCCATCCTCGACGCGCTGGCCGGCGACGGGGTGCAGCGGCTCGACATGCCGGCGACGCCGGAGCGGGTCTGGCGGGCGCTTCGGGGCGGGTGAGGCCGCGACGAAACCGCGCGCCCTCCGTTCTGGCCGGGCTTGACCCTACCCGATTCATACCAACCGCCCTGGACGC
>JAKBCO010000329.1 GCA_021807785.1 Pseudomonadota bacterium | reverse complement strand
CGCGCCAGCCTCGCATCCCTCAGGCTCCAACCCGTCCCGGGGGTCTCGCCGGGCTGGCGGTCCCGGCGACGATGGAACCGCGCGCCCGCGCACCGAGCCCCGGCGCACCGAGTCCCGGCGCGCCGAGGCCCGGCGCGACGCGCGGGTGGCGCCGGCCCCCGACCGCGAGGCTGGGTGTCCGTCCGGCCGGGTCGCGCCATGCCCTGACCATCACAAATCCCTTCGCCATCGCTCCGCGATCCGGTGCGAGCGCCCCGCCTAATCCTTCGCCATCGTGTGATGCGCCGCCTGCTCGGCCATCGCGTTGGCGACGCGGATCGCCTGCAACAGCTGGAAGTCGGTGCTGGTCGGGTGCTTCGGATTGTATTTCGGGAAATCCTTCGGCGGCCGGTGCGGGATGGAGGCGGCGATCGGCGGCAGATCGGGCCGCGGCGGCGCCGCCTTGGTGCCGCCGGTGTTGGTGATGGTGTGGTTGAGGTCCCACTCGTGCGCCGGCCCGAAATGCGCCAGCTTCTGATAGGTCTCGGCCACCCGGATATCGGGGGCGATGCCGAGATCCTGGATCGAGCGGCCCGACGGCGTGTAGTAGCGCGCGGTGGTCAGCCGCATCGCGCCGCCGCCCGGCAGCGGCATCACCGTCTGCACCGAGCCTTTGCCGAAGCTGCGCTCGCCCATCAGGATGGCGCGGCGATGGTCCTGCAGGGCGCCGGAGACGATCTCCGAGGACGAGGCCGAGCCGTTGTTGATCAGCACCACCATCGGCACGCCCGGGATCAGGTCGTGGCCGGGGGCGTCCCAGCGCTGGGAATCGCTCTTGTGCCGGCCGCGGGTGGAGACGATCTCGCCATGGCCGATGAAATCCCCGGCCACCGCCACCGCCTGCTCGAGCAGCCCGCCCGGGTTGTCGCGCAGGTCCAGGATCACCGCGCGCAGCTTGCCGTGGCCCTGCTTCTTCAGGGCGGCGATCGCCTTGCGGATGCCGGCATCCGCGCCCTCGGTGAACTGCGACAGGCGGATGTAGCCGATGTCGTGCGGCTCCATCCGGTCCTTGACCACCTGGATGTGGATGATCTCGCGGTCCATGGTCACCACCACCGGCTTGGCGATCCCCTGGCGCTTGATGGTCAGCGTGATCGGGGTGTTCACCTTGCCGCGCATCCGCCGCACCGCGTCCGATAGCGGCAGGCCCTCGACGGTCTTGCCGTCGATCGCGGTGATGATGTCGCCGGCCTTGATGCCGGCGCGCGAGGCGGGCGTATCGTCGATCGGCGAGATCACCCGGATCAGCCCGTTATCCTCGGTCACCTCGATGCCGAGGCCGCCGAACTGGCCCGAGGTCTGCACCTCCATCTCGTGATACTGCTTGCGGTTCATGTAGGCGGAGTGCGGGTCGAGGCCGGCGAGCATGCCGTCGAGCGCGTTCTCCACCAGTGTCTTCGGGCTGACCGGATCGACGTAGTCGCGCCGCACCTTCTCGAACACGTCGCCGAAGAGGGTCAGCCATTTGTAGGTATCCGCCTGGCCCGACGGCTCGGCGGCGACCGCCGAGGCGACGCCCAGGTGGGCGGCGACGAAGCGGTCGGCGACGAAGCGCCCGGCCGGCCAGGCGGCGATCCCCGCCAGGAAGGTGGCGCCCAGCAGAGCGGCTGCGCGCAGGCGCCGGTGACGAACATCCATGCGATCGGTCCTCTCGGTCGGGCAAAAGCGCCCGCGGCCATCGGTGATACGGGTTCGAGTCTCTCTATCAGGTTTCCACCCGTCGCGGTCCAGTCCCGTGCGGGCGGGGGGGCGGGTGAAGATTTCGCCACCTCGAATTTCGCGCCAGGCCGCCCGCCAACCCGGCGCGCCGTCAGCCCCGTAGCCAGGGGGTGGGGTCGAGCGCCGCGCCGTCATGGCGCAGCTCGAAATAGACGCGCGGGGCGCCGCCCGGAAGGGTGCCCACCGTCTGGCCGGCGCGCACGAGGTCCCCCGGCGTCGCGGCGAGGCGGGCGAAGCCGCCGATCACCGCGTCATAGCCGCCGCCGCAGGCCAGGATCAGCAATTGCCCGTAGCCGTGGAACGGGGCGGCGAACAGCACCGACCCGCCGCAGGGGGCGACCACCGCCGCCCCGGCCGCGGCCCGCCAGGTGATGCCGGAGGCCGGACCCGCCGAGGTGGCGGCGCCATAGGCCACCACCACCGCCCCGCGCACCGGGGCCAGCAGCTGGTGCGCGGGACGGGCGCCGGCGCCGAGCCGGACCGCGCCCACCGCGTCGCGCAGCCGGGCCGCTTGCGCCGCGCGCGCCCGCGCGGCCTCGGCCAGCCGCGCCTGCGCCAGTCGCGCCAGCAGGTCCCGCAGATCGGCCGCGCGCGCCGCTTCCGCCGCCGCGCGGCGGGCGGCGGCCTGGGCCTGGGCCTCGGCCGCCGCCTGGTCGGCGACCGTCATCGCCAGTGCCCGGTCGAGCGAAGCGGTGGCGGCGGCCTGCGCTTGCTCGGCCGCCTCCAGCGAGGGGGTGACCGCGGCTGCCGCCTCGGCCGCCGCGTCGGCGCGGGCCTGATCGGCCCGCAGCGCCCGCAACCGGGCCGCCAGCGCGCGGGTCAGGCCGCGCAGCGCCTGCACGCCGCGCAGTGCCTGCGCCGGCGGCACCGGGGCGGCCAGCAAGGTCTCGGTCGGGTAGAGCGAGAGCCGTTCCAGGATGGGCAGCAGCGGGGCGAGCGCAAGCCGGCCGGCATGCAGCCGGGCGCGGGCGCGGGCGGCGGTGCGGGTCAGGGCGGCGCGCTCCGCCTCGGCCGCCGCGGTGGCCGCCTGGGCGGCCCGCAGCCGCGCGGCC
>JAKBCO010000087.1 GCA_021807785.1 Pseudomonadota bacterium | reverse complement strand
ACCGTCGCCGCCAGCCCCGGGGGATCGAAGAAGGAGACCAGGCGGCCGTTCACCCGGTCGGTCACGAATTCCCGCACCGGCGGGGTGTCGCTGCCCACCACCACGCAGCCGCAGGCCAGCGCCTCGCGCAGCGACCAGGAGGCGACGAACGGGTAGGACAGATACACATGCGCGTCGCTGCGTTGCAGCAGGCGCAGGAAGGTGTCGTAGGGGACTCGGCCGGGAAACGCCACCCGCGAGAGGTCCACCCCGCCCCCCAGCTGGTCGAGGAAATGCTGCCGCCAGGTGCCGCGCGCGGCCGGCGCGCCGTAGCTCACCCCGTCACCGCCCACCATCACCACTTTCAGGTCGGGCCGCGCCGCCAGCAGCGCCGGCAGGGCGCGGAACATCACATGGGCGCCGCGATAGGGTTCCAGATCGCGCGCGACATAGGTCACCAGCCGGTCGGACGGCGCCACCGTCATCGCGCCGATCTTCAGCGGCTTGCGGCGCAGCGCCGGGTCGGGGCGGCAGCGGTCGAGATCGGCGCCCTCGCGCAGGATCTCGATCCCCGGCTGGGCCCAGGCCGGGTAGGTGGAGTGCTGCCACGCGGTGGGGCTCTGCCCGTGCCGGCCCAGCTGCAAGGCCAGCAGGTTGATCGTGTTCTTGGCGCGGATGCGCGGGAAATCGCCGGGATCGGTGGGGAACTCGGGGTCGAAGCCGACATCCGAGCCGTCGATCCGATAGTAGAACTCGAAATATCCCACCAGCGGGACATCGGGCCAGACATCGGGCAGGTTCAGCAGCTCGCCCCAGCCGTGATGGCCGAGCACGATGTCGGGGGTGAAGCCGAGCGTCTTCAGGGTGGCGGCGCTGCGCGCGACCGCCTCGGCGCGGCGGGCGGCGGCGTCCAGGTCGCGCGCCGCCGGATGGGTGGCGGCGGAGCTCGGCGGCGGGCGCCGATAGGGCACCACCCGCACGCCGTCGATGCGGTTGCGGTTGGGCTCGGAGATGAACAGCACCTCGTGCCCGCCCACCGCCGCCAGCCGGCGCAGCAGGTGCAGGAACTGGGCCGGGAAATTCTGATGGACCAGCAGGAGCTTCATGCGCCGCGGCGCGCTTCAGCGCGGGCGGCGGGCGGTCTTGCGCGGAGCCGCCGGTTTCGCCACCGCCTCGGCGCGCGGACGCAGGCTGACCCGGAACGCCTCCAGCGGCGCAAGGTCGGGGGATTGCGCGGCGGTGCCCTCGGCCACGTCCTCGACCAGCGTGCCGTCGCCGAAGCTGGCGGCGATCACGCAGGTGCGGGAGAGATCGCCCTTCACCCGGGCGGCGAGGCCCAGCAGCGGCAGCGCCATGCCGCGGCTGCCGCAGAAGGCGCCGGCCTCCACCCAGGGGGAGAGCCAGTTCTTGCCCAGCACGGCCTGGTATTCCAGCACCGCGCCCTCGGCCGGGGCGATGCCGAAGCCCTCGATCCAGAGCTTGCTGCCGCGCACGCCCACCCACTCGCCGAAGCCGGCGCCGACATCGCCGGTGCGCTGGACATGCGCGAGCACCGGGCCGCTGGGCCGCGCCGGGGCGGGCGCCGCGACGGGGACGGCGTCGGCCGCCAGTTCCGCGCTCAGGCGCAGGACTTGCAGCCGCGGCGCCGCCGCCGGGGGGGCGTCGGGCGCCTGATAGATGGTCACCAGCACCTGCGCCGGCCCCTGCGTGACCTGCACCAGCGCCGCGCCGTCGCCGCCGGGCAGCCAACCGTCCGGGGTGAAGGTCGCGATCCGCACCGTGCCCTCCCGCGCCGCCGGGGCCGGGGACAGGCGGACGCCGGGCAGGCCGGAGCGGCCCGCCGCCGGCGCGCCGGGCGGCTGGAAGACGCAGAAGAGCCCGGTATCGAGGGTCATCAGATGGCCGGAGACCCGGAGTTCGATGACCCCGCTGGCCGCGGGCGTGGGGGGCGAAGTGGAGGCGGCCGGCGCGGTGGTCGCTGCGACGTCGGACATCGAGGCTCCGGTTATGAGGACGCGCGCCCGGGCCGGGTTGCGCGGGCGTATCGTCTATTCATGGACCGCACCGGCCGCGCGTTCAAGCAGGATATGGTTCACCCGCGCCGGATCGAGGCCCGGCGGCAGCAGCCGGCCGCGGCCGAGGGCGCGGAGCCGCTCCGCCGGCGCGCCGAGGTCGAAGGCCACCACGTCGAGCCCGGCGGCGAGCAGGTCCGAAAGGGCGAAGCACCAGGTCTCCGGCCAGATCGAGGGCAGGAAGCCGACCCGCGCACCCTGGGCCCGGAGCAGCGGGACGGCCTGGTCGGGCGCGTAGGGGCCGGTGAGGGTGACGCGTCCGGTGGCGCGGAGTGCCGCGTCATCCTCGGTGTAGCCGATCACGACGAAGCCGAGGGGCAGGGCGCGGCGCGCGGCGTCCTCGGCGCAGGCGCGCAGCAGCGCGAGGCCCTTGGCCGGGCCCAGCGCGCCGGGCACGGCGACCAGCGCCGGGCCGGCGCGGGTTGGCGGCGGCGGCGGGCGGGGCAGGGCGGCGTCGTCCTCGGGCGGGGCCACGACCGGGGTGATGCCGGGGAACTGGCGGGCGATCCGGCACGCCGCGTCCCTGGATGGCGCGCGCACCTCGGAAGCGCCGGCGAGCAGGGCGGCGGAGCGGGCGCGCAGGGCGCGCGGGCCGATCCGCTCGTCGAGCAGGGAGCCATGGGCGGCGACGCAGGCGATGCAGCCTTGCAAGGCGGGTTCGCCGCAATAGCGCGGCGCGCCGTCGATCGGGCGGACCAGCTGCACGCGCGGGCAGAACCAGGCGTAGTCGTGGATGTGGAGTGCATAGGGCACGCCGATCGCGGCGATCAGCCCGGGCACCGATGGCGGATGGCCGAGCAGGTGGTGCAGCGTGATCTCCGCCGGTGCCGCGTCGCGGAGGCAGGCGAGCAGGGCCGGGCGCTGCCCCGGCAGGGCGAAGCGGCGAGGGGGGGAGTCGGGGGTTTCGAGGCGCACGGCATGGCCTCGGCCGGTCGCGGCATCGGGGCGCAGGATCAGCACCGGCCGCCCCGCCGCGCGATGGCGCGCGGCCTCCTGCTGCACGATCCGCTCCACCCCGCCGCCGTCGGCATGGGTGATGAGCAGCACCGGGCCGGACGGCCTCATGCCACCGGGGTCAGCGCCGCGAGATCGGCCGCGGCCTCGGGCAGTCCCTGCTCGGCCGCCCGCGCGATCCAGTGCCGCGCCTGATCGGGATCGGCGGGCCCGGTCACGCCCTGGGCGAGGAACCGGCCGAGCATCAGCTGGGCAAAGGGATGCCCGGCCTCGGCCGCCTTGCGATACCATCCGGCGGCGGCCTCGGTGTCGGTGGGCACCGCGTGCCCGCCGCCCAGCATCGCGCCGGTGGCGAACATCGCCCCCAGATGGCCGCGCGCGGCGGCGCGGGAGAACCAGCGCAGCGCCTCCGCATGGTCCGCCGGCCCGCCGCGGCCGTTCACCAGCAGCTCGGCCAGCGCCACCTCGGCCTCGGCCATGCCGGTCTCGGCGGCGCGGGCGTACCAGATGCGGGCGGCGGCGAGGTCAGCCGCGCAGCCGCGCCCCTCGGCCAGCATCCGCCCGCACCAGTACTGGGCGTTCACCACCCCCTCGGCGGCGCGCTTGAGCCAGACCAGCGCCTTGGCGTCGTCGCGCTCGACGCCGACGCCCTCGGCCAGGCAGACGCCGAAATTATAGGCCGCCAGCAGATCGCCGGCCGCCGCCGCCTGCTCGAACCAGGCGCGGGTGCGCGTCGCGTCCTCCGCCTCCCCGCCGCCGGAGAGCAGGATGTTGGCGAGATTCACCTGCGCCGAGGTGTCGCCGGCGGCGGCCGACTGGCGCAGCCAATGCGCCGCCTCGTTGTTGTCGGGCGGCACGCCGGCGCCGGTGAGATACATCATCCCCAGCGCCCGGGCGGCGGCCTTGTGGCCGGCCTCGGCGGCGCGGCGGAACCAAGTGGCGGCCTCGGCGTAGTTGGGCGGCAGCGGGTCGCCGCGCGCGTAGAGATCGCCCACCAGGGCGGCGGCCTCGCGGTCCCCCCCCAGGGCGGCGCGACGGAGCCAGGATTCCCCGTCCTGGAGGTTCGGCTTGACGCCGCGGCCCTCCATCAGCGCGAGCCCCCAGCGCGCCTGCGCCGAGCGATGGCCGCGATCGGCGCCGCGACGGAAGAGTTCGGCCGCCCCGACGGGGTCGGCGTCCACCCCGAGCCCGCGCTCATGCATCATCCCGAGCAGGAAGAGCGCGGTCGGCAAATCCGCTTCCGCCGCCTTGGCGAGCCAGCCCGCCACCGTGGCGTGATGCGCCCCGGTGGTGGCGTCCTGCGCCAGCGCCAGCGCGTAGCCCAGCGCGCCCTGGGCGGCGCCGGCCTCGGCGGCGCGGCGGTACCAGTCCATCGCCGCGGCCGGGTCGCGCTGGTCCTCGGGACCCGCGGTCAGCACATAGCCCAGCAGCGCCTGCGCCTCGGCATTGCCGGCCCGCGCGGCACGCTCGGCCCAGCGCCGGGCGGTGGGGAAATCCGGGGCCGTGCCATGGGTATTGGCGGCGAACAGCGAGGCGCTGCCGGTCGTGGCCTCGGGCTGGCCGATGCCGTGCAGCGCCATGGTGGCGAGCAGGGTCTGCGCCTCCACATGGTCCTGCTCGGCGGCGGCGGCGATCCAGTGCGCGGCGTCCCGGCGCGAGGGCGGTACTCCGGCGGCATCCAGATAGCAGCGGCCGAGGCGGAACTGCGCCTCCGCCAGCCCCGCCCGGGCGGCGCGGACGAAGAGCGGGACGGCGCGCTTGTGCTCGCCCGCCGCGCGCAGCCGCTGCGCGCGGTCGAGGCAGGCGGCGGGCGAGCGGAGGCCGGGCAGGTCGAGGAAGGCAGGCATGGGGCGGTGTCGTTGCGGGCGCGGCCGGGCGGTCAGCCGCCCGGTTCGCGCATCGCCTGTTGGGCCACCGGCAAGACTTTTTCAAGCAGGTAGCGCAGCACCGTCTGGCGGCCGACCTTGATGTCGGCCGAGACCGGCATCCCCGGCGTCAGGTGGAAGCCGGGCGGGGTGCCGTGCAGCGCCACTTTGTCGATGGTGACGCGGGCCTGGTAATAAGGGGCACCGCTCATCGGCCCCGGCACGCTGCCTTCCGCGGCCTGGCCCGGGCTGCGCGAAAAGCTGTTGGCGCTGACGATGCGCAGCGTGCCATAGGCGAGGCCGTAGCGGGTGTAAGGGAAAGTATCGAACTTGATCGCCACCGGATCGCCGAGATGCACGTATCCGGCTTCGTTGCCGAGGATATTGGCCTCGACTTCGAGCGGCGCGTCGGTCGGCACCAGGGTGATGAATTTCTGCCCCGATTGCAGCACCGAGCCGACCGAGACCTTGGCGATGGTCAGCACCGTCGCGTCGCGATCGGCGCGCAGCGCCACCAGCTGGCGCCGCAGCTCGGCCTTGCGCAGCTGTTCGCGCGCATCCGCGAGCTTGGCCAGCCGTTCGGCCAGTTTCTGCGAGACGTCGGCGTGCCAGGACTGGACATAGGCGTCGCGCTCGGCCACCTGGGCCGCCAGATCACGGCTGGCCGCCTGCGACTGGCGGATGGCGGAGAGGTAGTCGCGCTGCATCTCGGCGCGGTTGTCCATCGCCGCCAGGGTGTTGAGCTTGCTGCCGACCTGGAGCTTCTCGAGCTGGCGGCGCATCGCCTCGATGCGGGTGGCGACTTGCAGCCGGTCGCGGTAGCCCACCGCGTCGGCGTTGGCGCGCTGGATGGAGGCCAGCAGGCTGTCGATCTTTTCCTTGTAGTTCTGGAGTTTGTACTCGTACTCGGCACGCCGCTGCGCGAAGATGGCGGCTTGCAGCGCGAGATCGGGGTTGGTGCCGGCATAGCCGAAGGGCTTGCCCGCCGCTTCCGCCTGCTCGCGCGTCACCTCGGCCTGCAGGGAGGCCACCTGGGCGGCCAGCGCGCTCACGTCGGCGGCGGCGAAGGTGGGATCGAGCCGGGCCAGGATCTGCCCGGCACGGACATGCTCGCCGACATGCACGTCGATCGCGCGCACGATCGCGGTCTCCAGCGGCTGGACCAGGAGGTCGGGGGCACGGGAGACCACCTCGCCCTGGGCGGTGACCACCTGATCGACGCGGATGGTCCCGGCGGCGATGGCGATGGCGGCGAACAGGCTGGCGATGATCCAGATGGTCCCGCGCGCCCCGCGCGGCACCGGGGCGTTCACCACCGCGGTGGAGGGCGACTGGAATTCGAGCAGGGTGGGCAGCGCCGGGTCGGCGCGGCGGGTGCTGGGGACCAGATCAGTCATCGCCGGGCACCAGTGCCGCCGGCAGCGCGCCCTTGGCGGCACGCCGCGGTTGCTCGACCAGGTGCCGGTTCTGCTGCGCCCAGAGCTGGCGATAGACCGCGCAGCGTTCCACCAGCACCTCGTGCGGGCCGATATCGGCGATCTTGCCCTTCTCCAGCACCAGGATCTGGTCGCAGTCGGTGAGCGAGGACAGCCGGTGCGAGACGATCACCATGGTCCGCCCGCGGGCGATGCGCAGCAGATTGGCATTCACCAGCGCTTCCGATTCCGGGTCGAGCGCGGAGGTCGCCTCGTCCAGGATCAGGATGCGCGGATCGGTGATGAGCGCGCGCGCGATCGCCAGCCGCTGACGCTGCCCGCCCGAGAGGTTGGGCGAGCCTTCCTCGATATAGGTCTCGTAGCCGTTCGGCATCCGCTCGATGAACTCCTCGGCGCCGGCGAGGCGGGCGGCGCGCACCGCGTCATCGAGCGTGAGGCCGGGTCGGCCGGCCAGGATGTTGTCGCGGATCGAGCCGCGGAACAGGAAATTCTCCTGCAACACGGTGCCGAAGCTCTGGCGCAGGTGGCGCAGGTTGATCTCGCGCAGGTCGGCGCCGTCGATCTTGAGGAAGCCGGAATAGTCGCGGTTGATCCCTTGCAGCAGCCGGGTCAGGGTGGATTTGCCCGACCCCGACCGGCCGACCACCCCCAGCATGGTGCCGGCAGGGATCGAGAAGGTGACCTTGTCGAGCGCCGGGGTCTTGGTGCCGGGATAGGTGAAGGTGACGTCTTCCAGGCTGATCGCGCCGGCGAATTTGGGGCGCAGCCCGCCGGAGGTGGCGTCCGCCTCCAGCGGGCGGTTGAGCACGATCGCCGCTTCCGCGATCGCCCCGCCCACTTCCTCGAAATCCTCGATCAGCCGGGCCAGCCCGACCAGCGGCTGGGCAACCCGCTGCGAGAGCATCATGAAGGCGAACAGGCTGCCCACCATGTAGCCGTTGTTGCTGTTGAGCGCGATATAGACGCCGATCATGATGGTGCCGATCCACATGAACCGCTCGATCGGCGTGGCCAGCGTCTGCGGCCAGTTCGACAGCTTGCCGAACGCGATCCGCTTGTGCCCGGCATCGGCCACCCGTTCGTCCCACAGCGACTTGCGCTGCGGCTCCAGCGCCAGCGCCTTGACCGTCTTGATGCCGAAGACCGTCTCCCCCAGCGCCGATTGCTTCTTGGTCTCGGCCTCGATCACCTGGCGCAGACGGACCCTGAGCGGCTTGAGGAAGGCCAGGATGTCGAGGGTGATGAGGCAGGAGCAGGCGACCACGATCCAGGCCAGCGTCGGGCTGAGGAAGAACAGGAACGGCAGCAGCACGCAGAGGGTGAGCAGGTCGAGGAAAGTGGTCAGCAGCTTGCCGGTCAGGAACTCCCGCACCCGGTGGATCTGGCTCACCCGATACATCGTCTCGCCGGCCGGGTGCCGCTCGAAATAGTCGAGCGAGAGACGCACGAGGCGCGAGAAGATGTGCAGGTTGAGCTTGGAATCGATGCGCACCCCGAGCGTGACCACGATCAGCCGTCGTGCGTGGCCGAGCAGCGTCTCGTAGCCGATGAAGATGGCGACCAGCACGCTCATCAGCATGAGGGTGGAATAGGAGTGGTAGGTGAGGACCTTGTCGGTGACCGTCATCACCAGGAACGGCGGGAAGATGGTGAGGAAGCTGATGGTGAGCGAGGCGATGCCGATGTCGCGCAGGATCTTGCGCTCCTTCAGCACCAGCCCGGCCAGCCAGCCCAGCGAGAACGGCGCCTCCGCCTCGGCCGCGCCGCGGGTGGCGCGCAGCAGCAGGGTCTCCCCCTGCCACTGCGCGGCGAGACGGGCTTCGTCCACCGGGACCGGCGTCTCGCCCTCGGGCGCCATCGGGTCGCGCAGGAACACCACCTTGTGGTCGGTGTTCACCCCGGTCAGCAGCCCGGCGCCGCCATCGGCGAACAGCAGCACGGCGGGGCCGGAATCCCGCAGCCGCATCAGGTGGCGGAACGACAGCCGCACCGCGCGGGCCCACATGCCGGCCCCCTGCGCCCAGGCGCAGAGCGAGGCGGCGGTGGGGCTGGCCGCGCCCTCGACATTGCGGAACTCGGCGGGGTCGATCTCGAGGCCGTAGAAGCGGCCGGCCATGATGACGGCGCGGATGCGCGGGTCCAGCGCCTCGTCGGCGGCGGCGCGCTCGCGCGGCCCGCCCGGCAAGGCGGGAGGGGGCGTGCCGGGGCCGAACCGGCGGTCGGGGCTGGAGGCGAGCGAGTCGTTGATATCCACGTTCGGTTCCTTCGCGGCCGTCCCGCGCGTCCGGAGCTCGGCCCGGTCACGACTAAGCCCGGACCCGGAGCGGCGGCACTGCCGGGCGGGGCACAACACACAACCGAGGCGCCACCGATGGCCGCGCCCCGGTTACAACGGCGTGTCGGCTTCCTGCATCCTTCCCGCGCCATATTCGCACGGCCGGGGCTGGACCCAAAGCGAAATCCGCGCACACTGTCCCATCCACCCGGACTCCGCTCATGACCAAGCATGATGACGATCTGCTCGGCGCCTTCATCCCCGGTCCCCGCGCGGTCCGCGCGCCGCTGGCGGCGGGGCGGCTTTCGGGACGCAGCTTCGCCGCCAAGGACGTCTTCGACCTCGCCGGCCACGTCACCAGCTACGGCCATCCCGACTGGGCGGCAAGCCACCCCGCCGCGGTCGCCACCGCCCCGGTGGTCACCGCGCTGCTGCAAGCCGGCGCCGCGCTGGCGGGCAAGACCAAGACCCAGGAGCTGGCCTTCGGCCTGACCGGGGAGAACGTCTGGCACGGCACGCCCCGCAACCCGGCCGCGCCGGAGCGGTTCCCGGGCGGGTCCTCCGGCGGGTCGGCGGCGGCGGTGGCGGGCGGGGCGGTGGATTTCGCCCTCGGCACCGATACCGGCGGCTCGGTGCGCATCCCGGCCAGCTATTGCGGGATTTTCGGCATCCGCCCCAGCCACGGCGCGCTGTCGCTGGCCGGGGTCTGCGCGCTGGCCCCCAGCCTGGATACCGCCGGCTGGTTCACCCGCACCGCCTCCCTGCTCGCGGGGGTGGGGGAGGTGCTGCTGCCCGGCGGGCCGGGCGATCTCGGCGGGCCGCTCCTGCGGGTGGAGGATGCCTGGGTCAACGCCCAACCGGAGGTGGCCGAGGCGCTGCGCCCGGCACTGGAAAAACTCGAGCAGCTGCGCGGACGCGCGATCGGGCTGCGGCTGGTCCCGGAAGGGATCGACAGCGTCTTCGACCACATGCGCATGGTGCAGGCCGAGGAAGCCTGGGCCACGCTGGGCAGCTGGGTGAGCGCCCATCAGCCGAAATTCGGCCCCGGGGTGGGCGAGCGCCTCGCCGCCGCGCGCGTGGTGGACCCGTCGGACGCCGCCCGCGGGCGCGCGTTCCGCCGCGCCTTCCAGGCCAGGGTCCGCCCGCTGCTGGCCGGCGGCGCGGTGCTGGTCTATCCGACCAGCCCTTGCACCGCCCCGCTGCTGAGCGCCACCCAGCCCGAGCAGGACCTGGTGCGCGGCGCCACCCTAGGGGTGACCGCGATCGCCGGGCTCTGCGGGCTGCCGGAAGTGACCCTGCCGGCGGCGCGGGTGCGCGGGGCGCCGGTGGGACTCTCGCTGGTGGCCGCCGCCGGGCGCGATCGCGCGCTGCTGGGGTTCGCCTGCGATGCCGCCGCCGTCCTCGGCCTCTCCGTCTGAAAGCACACCATGCCGATCCGTCCCGCCGAACCCGCCGATATCCCCGAAATCCAGGCAATCTACGCCCATCACGTGCTGACCGGCACCGGCAGCTTCGAGGAGACCCCGCCCTCGGTCGAGGAGATGGAGGCGCGGTTCGCGAAGGTCGGCGGGCATGGCTGGCCGTTCCTGGTCTCGACCGACGCCACCGGGGTGCTGGGCTATGCCTACGCGACGCAGTTCCGCGATCGCTCGGCCTATCGGTTCACCCTGGAGGACAGCGTCTATGTGCGCCAGGACCAGCGCGGGCAGGGGGTGGGCAAGGCGCTGGTGGCGGCGCTGATCGCGCGCGCCGAGGCGGCCGGGTTCCGGCAGATGATGGCGGTGATCGGGGATTCCGAGAATGTCGGCTCGATCGGGCTGCACGCCTCGCTGGGATTCCAGCGGGTCGGGCTGCTGCGCGCGGTGGGGCTGAAATTCGGGCGCTGGCTGGACGTGGTCTATATGCAGCGGGCGCTGGGCGCGGGGGCCGGGACCGCGGCGGGGGACGACCCACGCCCGCTTGGTTGAGGCTGGTGCCCGCCGGCGCGCCGACCCCCGAAGCCGCCGCCGCGCTGGCCGCGGAGCTGCCGCCGCTGCTGGTGCGGGCCGAGCGCATCGCCGCCACCCTGGCCGCCGGCGCCCATGGCCGCCGCCGCGCCGGGGCGGGGGACCGGTTCTGGCAATACCGCCCCTATGCGCCGGGCGACCCGCCGGCGCGCATCGCCTGGCGGCTGGCGGCGCGCTCCGGCCTGCCGGCCCCGCGCGGGTGGTATGTGCGCGAGAGCGAGTGGGAGGCGGCGGCGACGGTGGCGATCTGGGCCGACGCCGGGCCGCGGATGTGCTGGCGGTCCGACCCCGGGCTTCCCGAGAAACAGGAGCGCGCGCTGCTGCTGGCGCTGGCGCTGGGCGCGGCGCTGCTGCGGGCGGAGGAGCGGGTGGTGGCGGCCGGCGCCGGGCCGGCGCGCCCGGCCTGGGGGCGGGCGGCGCTGCCGCGGCTGGGGGGCGAGATCGCCGCGGCGGGAGGGGGATGGCCGGCGGCGGCGGCACTGCCGGCGCGGGCGCGGCTGGTGCTGGTGGGGGATTTCCTCGGCCCGCTGCCGCCGCTCGCTGCGTTGCTGGAGCAGCAGGCGGCACACGGGGGGGGCGGGGTTCTGATGCAGGTGCTGGACCCGGCCGAGGAGACGCTGCCCTACGCCGGGCGGCTGCGGTTCGAGGGATTGGCGGGGGAGACCCCGGTGCTGGCCCCGCGCGCCGAGGCGTTGCGGGACGGCTATGCGGCGCGGCTGGCGGCGCGGCGGGCGGCGCTGGCGGCGCTGGGCGGGCGGTTCGGGTTCACGCTGCTGGGGCACCGGACGGATCGGCCGGCGGGGGGGGCGCTGCTGGCGGCGTGGCAGGCGCTGGCGGGGCGGTAGGGGGGCTATGGAGAGAGGGATGCTCGGCGTTCGAACTCTTGGCAGACGGCGGGGATGGAGAAGCTGGCCCAGCAGTTCCGGGCGAGGTCGGATCCCTGCGGCGGAAAGCCTCCGTGGATGACCTTGATATCCCTGGTGTCAAGAAACCTTGCCACGGGAATGAAATCGCGGTCGGCCGACACCAGGACGGCGATGTCATAGGTTCCCGCCCAGGCGAGGCCGATCATGTCGGTGGCGATGCCGACATCCACGCCTTTTTCCTCGGTCCCGCGCATGTCCGCGCTGCAGGTGGGGCAGTTGTGGACCGTCTGGTGGCAGGCGGGGCAACGTGGGCCCGCGTGTTTTCGCTGCCGCTCGCTCAGGGTGACCTGCACACCGGCGAAACGGTCCAGCGTGTTGAGCATCCAGTGGTGCAGGTTGCGGTCGTTTGGATTGGCCGGATCGTAGGAGCCGTAGACGTTGAGCCCTTGGTAGGCGACCGTAGCGCCGGGATCGACCAGAATTCCAGCGCGTTTGGCGAATGCACGCCCGATCATGGTCCAGTCAGTGCGGAAGCTGGGCGTCACCGCCTTCATCGATAGTTCGTAGTTCCAGAAATCGATGAACACCCTGACGCGCTGCTTGGCACCGCCGGCCGGGAGGTCGCCATGTGATTTGGTTTGCGGCATCGCGCGCGCTCCGCTGAAATGATACAGGGACGCCCCGATCGGGGCGTCCCTGGGGTTAGAATTATCGCGCAACATTTCTCCCGTCTGCCGGGTGGTGCGCGATGGGTGGTAATCCCAGCAATATTGGCAACCGTCGGTTCCGCGTCAAGACCTCGGTGACAGCATCCAGGGCGCCGAACTCATGTGACAGCGGGT
>JAKBCO010000328.1 GCA_021807785.1 Pseudomonadota bacterium | reverse complement strand
GGCGCGCCGGCGGCGGGGGCTGGCGCGGGGGGTGGCCGCCCGGGGGGCGGCCCGGGGGTCGCCGTGGCGGGCGTGGCGGGCGGCGGGGTGGTGTAGGCCACCAGCACGTCGGCCTGGATGCGGCGGGCGTCCTTGGTCACCACCACCGCGTCGCCGCGCGCCACCGCCATGTGCTTGGCGGACCAGTATTCCATGTCGTGCCTGGCGGTCAGCACGTCGTTCGGGGTGGTCAGGCGCAGATCGTGCCCGGTCATCACCAGCACCGCCTGATCGAGGTCATAGACCGCGCGGTCGCATCGGGCGCGGTCGGTGGGGGTGAAGATGTGGACGTGGCCTTCGGCTTGCAGCTTGTAGATCTGGTTGCCGCCCTGGGCATCGGTGGGATCGGCGGCGGACGAGGCGGCGGCGCCGGCCTGGGTGCCGGGCGCGGGGCGGTACCAGGCGGTGAGGGTATCGCCGGTCACGGTGACGTTCTGGCGCACCGCGCGGGCATTGCCGCGGGCGATGATTTCCTTCTTCGCCCGCAGCCAGGTGATGCCGTTGCTGGCGGTGATGGCGATCGGCCCGCCCTGGCTGAGATCGATCCCCTGCGCGGCGGCGCCGGCGAGCGGCAGGGTGGCCAGCAGCAGCGCGAGGGCGAGGCGGCGCGCGACGGTCATTTCGTCGCCCCGTTCAGGACCAGCCTTGCGGGGCCCTCGAAGGTGATCTCGGCGCCGCGATCGAGCAGGCTGAACCCGCCTTGGGCGCTGAGGGTGCCGAACGGCCCGGTGGCATGGACCGGGGCCGAGCCCAGCGCCATGCCGCGTTGCAGGTCGATCGCCGCCGAGGCGGTGATGAGGGTGGTGCCGTCGGTGCGATAGAGCGTGACGTGACGCGACAGATCGAGCTCGTGCAGCTTATTCCGATAGACGCCGCGGCGGGAGCGGACCATCAGCAGCGCGCCGGAGGCGAGTCGGATCTCTCCGCGCGGATGGGTGAGGTCCACCCGCCCCGGCGCCACCCGTCGCGCCACCCGCGCCGCCAGCGTGTAGGGGCGGTTGTTCCGGTCGAGCCCGTGATAGCGGGCGCCGAACACGGTATCGCCATGCACCCCCGGGATCAGGGCGCGGAACGCCAGCCTTGCGGCGCTGTCCTGGCGGGTGAGATCCGGCCAGGCCGCGAGCAGGGTGAGCAGCGCCAGCGCCAGCCCGGGCAGGATCAGCTTGGCCAGGCGGATATGCAGCCGCCGCCGCGCCAGCGCCCCGGAGGAGGGCCGGACGCGGCGGCGGGGGGTGGCCGCGCCGGGGGCGATTCCGGGCAGGGCGCGGGGCGTGCCGGTCATGCCACCCCCGCGCGCAGCAGGTCGTGGATATGCAGGATGCCGATCGGCTTGCCGGCCGGATCCAATACGAAGAGCGCGGTGATGGGGCGGGTGGCGGCGTTCATCAGCGCCAGGGCCTCGGCGGCCAGGGCGTCGGGGGCGATGTGGCGGGGGGCGCGGGTCATGACCTGATCCACCCGGCGGGTGAGCAGGTCGGGGCCCATGTGGCGGCGGAGGTCGCCGTCGGTGACGATGCCGGCGAGCCGGCCCGCCGCGTCGGTCACGCCGAGGCAGCCGAATCCGGCGCCGGTCATCAGCGGCAGGGCTTCCTGCATCGGCATGTCCGCGGCGGCGAGCGGCAGGGCGGGGCCGGCATGCATGAGATCGCGCACCCGGCTGAGCCGCGCGCCGAGCCGCCCGCCCGGATGGAAGCGGCGGAAATCGGCCACGCCGAAGCCGCGGCTGGTGAGCAGGGCGACCGCCAGCGCATCCCCGAGCGCCATCTGCATGGCGGTGGAGGTGGTGGGGGCGAGGCCGAGCGGGCAGGCCTCGGCCGCCGCCGGCAGGGCGAGCAGGATGTCGGCGGCCCCGGCCAGCGCCGAATGCGGGCCGGCGGTGATGGCGATCAGCGGGATGGCGAATCGGCGGGTATGGGCGATGAGGTCGGCGAGTTCGGGGGTTTCCCCGGAGTTGGAGAGGGCGAGCACGGCATCGCCGGCGACGATCATGCCGAGATCGCCGTGCGAGGCCTCGGCCGGGTGGACGAACAGCGCCGGGGTGCCGGTGGAGGCGAGGGTGGCGGCGATCTTGCGCGCGACATGGCCGGATTTGCCCATGCCGGTGACCACCACCCGCCCGGAGGCGGCGGCGAGACGCGCGACCGCTTCGGCGAAACGGTGGTCGAGCGCATCGGCGAGCGCGGCGAGGCCGGCGGCTTCGGTGGCGAGCACGGCGCGGGCGACGCTGAGCGGGGGTTCGGGCGCGGGGCGAAGGGGGATGGGGGCGGGCATGGAGGGTGGTGATATGGGGCGGGCGGGGGGAGGTATCGACCCGCTGGGTGGGGTGGGTCAACCGGTGGAGACGGTTTGTGACAAGAAACGTGCCAGGGACCGTGGGGCGAGGCGGAGGAGGCGGTGTTGTTTTTTTCGTACGATGGATCAGTGGCAAAGGTTAATTTGTGGTTGACGGCGCTTGGTCGTGGCGTGCTAAGAAGGGTCAACCGTAAGCTACGGGTGGGACGAGGTGGGACAGGTCGGCCGGTATGTCCGGTCCGGATTGTCGGATGAATACCTCGTTGCACGCGTGTGCGGGATGGGCGCCGCGGCTGTTCGCGCCGGAATGAGGTTGTGAGATGGCTCAGGTTACGGTTTCCTCCGGCGGTTTTGTGTCGATTGCGGCGGCCACGGGTTCGGACGCGCTGGCGTTGCAGAACTCCATCGCGGCGGCGATCAACAATTCCGGCACGGGGGCGGCGGCGAATTATTTCACCAGCACCCTGACGGGCGGTGGGGC
>JAKBCO010000086.1 GCA_021807785.1 Pseudomonadota bacterium | reverse complement strand
ACCAGCAGCCGCAGCATCTCCGGATGCAGGCTGACCTCCGGCTCGTCGATCAGGGTCACCTCGCCGAGGCCAGGGCTTTGCAGCAGCGTGGCGAGCCAGAGGAAGCGCAGCGTGCCTTCGGAGAGTTCGTTGGCGTAGATCGGCCGGGTCAGGCCGCGCTCGCGCCAGCCCAGGGTTATCAGCCCTGCCGCGGCGACGGGAAACTCGAGACGCTCGAAGCCGGGGAACGCCACCCGCAGCGCATCGACAATCGCCTCGAACCGGTCCGGGGTGCTCTCGCGGAGATTGTAGAGGCAGGAGAGCAGGGTCTCACCGCCGAGGCCCGGTGTTTCGGCGGGCAGCA
Organism: Pseudomonadota bacterium; assembly: GCA_021807785.1. Lineage (GTDB taxonomy): Bacteria > Pseudomonadota > Alphaproteobacteria > Acetobacterales > Acetobacteraceae > JAJZVS01. The sequence continues at coordinate 11,969 of JAKBCO010000086.1, read as the reverse complement.
ATTTCTGTGGCTGGCGGACTGTCGCCAGCGGCGAAGCATCGAGTGCGTGATACAATCCGGATATCGAACCGACACGGGCTCGGAATGTCTCCGAGTCCCGGTACATCCGTGGCACCTGTGACAGCGCGGTTTCATGGGGTTGATAGTCCCAGTCGGGGCGTATCAATACACCCCCAAAATGATAATGCACTACCGAACCGCTCACTTCCAGGTATTTGAAGGGCGCCGCGGCGGTTGCATCTCGCTGCTGCGTCAAAGTCTCGTTACGGATTGTGTAGCCATAACCTTCCTGGGAAATCCGAATCTGGTAGTCGAGAGGTGGTCCCGGATCGATTTCGGCCGCGACCTCCATTGTTACCGACGCCCGGGATCGGCCGTCCGCGGTCAGGATGGAAGCGATCCCGCCACGTGTCGAAACAGCGGCTTCCAGAGACCCGCTTGCCGCCGCGCGCAGCAGATCAAGCACATCGAGCACCGAGCTCTTGCCCACCCCGTTGGCGCCGATCAGCACATTGAGCGGCGCCAGCGGCAGATCGAGCGCCGCCAGACGCCGGTATCCGCTCACGCTCAGTCGCCGGAAGCCACGCACTAATCATTCTCCCTTGCTATCGATCTGGCAGGTGATCCCCTACCGCCGCACCTGCCCCACATCCCGCACCGCCCCGCGCGCGGCGCTGGTCGTCAGCGCCGCATAGGCCTGCAACGCCCGCGAGACCACCCGCTTGCGCGCCGCCGGCGCATAGCCGCGCGCCGCCACTTCGTCGCGCCGGGCCGTCAGTTCCGCCTCCGGCACCGCCAGGGTCAGGGTGCGGTTCGGGATGTCGATCTCGATCCGGTCGCCGTCGCGGACCAGGGCGATATCGCCCCCCTCCGCCGCCTCCGGCGAGACATGCCCGATCGACAGCCCCGAGGTGCCGCCCGAGAACCGCCCGTCGGTTACCAGCGCGCAGAGTTTCCCGAGCCCCTTGGATTTCAGATACGACGTGGGGTACAGCATTTCCTGCATCCCTGGCCCGCCCTTCGGCCCCTCGTAGCGGATGACCACCACGTCGCCGGGCTTCACCTGATCGCCCAGGATGCCGGCCACCGCGTCCTCCTGGCTCTCGAAGACCCGCGCCGGGCCGGCGAACACCAGCACCGAGGCATCCACCCCGGCGGTTTTCACGATCGCCCCGTCCTGCGCGATATTGCCGTGCAGCACCGCGAGTCCGCCATCCTTGGAAAACGCATGCGCCCTGTCGCGCACCACGCCGCGGGCGCGGTCGGTATCCAGGCTGTCGTAGCGGTTGGCCTGGCTGAACGCCTCGGTGGTGCGCACCCCGCCGGGGGCAGCGCGGAAGAAGGTCGCCACCGCCCCGTCCGGCGCGGCGCGCGTCACATCGTGCCGGTCCAGCGCCTGGCCGAGGGTCGGGGTGTGAACGGTTACGCAGTCGCGGTGGATCAGCCCGGCGCGGTCGAGCTCGGCCATGATGCCCATGATGCCACCGGCGCGGTGGACGTCCTCCACATGCACATCGGCGACCGAGGGCGAGACCTTGCACAGATTGGGCACAAGCCGCGACAGCCGGTCGATATCGGCCATGGTGAAGGGCACCTCGCCCTCCTGCGCCGCGGCAAGCAGATGCAGTACCGTATTGGTGGAGCCGCCCATGGCGATATCCAGCGACATCGCGTTCTCGAAGGCGGGGAAGCCGGCAATGCTGCGCGGCAGCACCGAGCCATCGTCCTGCTCGTAATAGCGTCGCGCCAGATCGACGATCAGCCAGCCGGCCTCGGTGAACAGCCGCTTGCGGTCGGCATGCGTCGCCACCACCGTGCCGTTGCCGGGCAGTGCCAGGCCCAGCGCCTCGGTCAGGCAGTTCATCGAATTGGCGGTGAACATCCCCGAGCACGACCCGCAGGTGGGGCAAGCGGAGCGCTCCATCACCTCGGTCTCGGCCTCGCTCACGCTGGGATCGGCGGCGACCACCATGGCGGTGATCAGATCGACCGCGCGCTTCTCCCCCTTGGCGATGATCTTGCCCGCCTCCATCGGCCCGCCGGAGACGAACACGGTCGGGATATTGAGCCGCATCGCCGCCATCAGCATCCCCGGCGTGATCTTGTCGCAGTTGGAGATGCAGACCAGCGCGTCGGCGCAATGCGCGTTGACCATGTATTCCACCGCATCCGCGATCAGCTCGCGCGAGGGCAGGGAATAGAGCATCCCGTCATGGCCCATGGCGATGCCGTCATCGACGGCGATGGTGTTGAACTCGCGACCGACCCCGCCGGCCTTGGCGATCTCGGCGGCGACGAGCTGGCCGAGGTCCTTCAGATGCACATGCCCGGGGACGAACTGGGTGAAGGAATTGGCGATGGCGATGATCGGCTTGCCGAAATCGCCCTCGGTCATGCCGGTGGCGCGCCACAGCGCGCGGGCCCCCGCCATGGTGCGACCGTGGGTGGTGGTGCGGGAGCGGTAGGCGGGCATGGGCGGGTCCTCGGACTGCGGCAAAGGGTGTCCCATCTATAGCCGAGCGCGGGGGGCGGGGCGAGGGCAACCACCGCGGTTGCCAGGGTTCGGGGGCCATGCTAGAGGCGCCGCCAACAACCGGAACCGCCATCGGGAACCCGACAGGCGGGCGGTTGGGTTGACTTTTGTGCCGCGCCACGGTGCGGCTGGTCCGGATTTCGGGAAGGTTTGTCGTGGCCTCAGCCTCCACGTCCTCGGGCGGTGCCGCCGCCACTGTCGCCACCGGCGGTGGCTTGGCCGATCGCTACGCCGCCGCCCTCTATTCCTTCGCCGAGGACGCCCACGCGCTCGACGCGGTGGTGGCCGAGATGGAGACCCTCGGCCGGCTGATCGATGCCAGCGATGATTTCCGTCGGCTCATCCAGTCCCCTTTGATCGACGTGCAGCAGGCGCGCCGCGCCGCGCTGGCGGTGCTGGAGCAGGAAGGCTTCGGCAAGCCGGTGCGGGATTTCGTCGGCGTGGTGGTCTCCAACCGCCGACTGCGCGAACTGCGCACCATCGTCGGCGCCTTCGCCGCCCTGGTGGCGGACAAGCGCGGGGTCATCACCGCTCATGTCGCCTCCGCCCATCCGCTGTCGGATGTGCAGCTTCAATCCTTGCGGGCCCGCCTGATCGAGGCCGGCTACGGCAACGTGAACATCGTCGAGCAGGTGGAAGCCGACCTGCTCGGCGGCCTGGTCGTGCGCGTCGGCGCAAGGCTTTACGACACCAGTCTCAAATCCCGGCTGCAGCGCTTGCAGTACGCCATGAAGGGAGCCGCCTGATATGGAGATCCGCCCCGCCGAGATCTCGGAGATTCTGAAGAAGCAGATCGCCGCGTTCGACACCGAAGCCAATATCGCCGAGACCGGGCAGGTGCTGTCGGTCGGCGACGGCATCGCCCGCGTCTTCGGCCTGCAGAACGTGATGGCCGGGGAGATGGTCGAGTTCCCGGGCGCCGGGGTGCGCGGCATGGCGCTGAACCTGGAAACCGACAATGTCGGCGTCGTGATCTTCGGCGACGACCGCCAGATCCGCGAGGGCGACACGGTGAGCCGCACCGGCGCGATCGTGGAAGTTCCGGTGGGCGATGCGCTGCTCGGGCGCGTGGTCGATGCGCTGGGCAACCCGATCGACGGCAAGGGCCCGATCGTGGCCAGCGAACGCCGCCGCGTTGAAGTGAAGGCGCCCGGCATCATTCCGCGCAAGTCGGTGCATGAGCCGATGCAGACCGGGCTCAAGGCGATCGACGCGCTGATTCCGATCGGGCGCGGCCAGCGGGAGCTGGTGATCGGCGATCGCCAGACCGGCAAGACCGCGGTGATCATCGACACCATCATCAACCAGAAGGCGGCCAACGCCGGCACCGACGAATCGAAGAAGCTCTACTGCATCTATGTCGCGATCGGGCAGAAGCGCTCCACCGTGGCCCAGCTGGTGAAGACGCTGGAAGAAAACGGCGCGATGCAGTACACGATCGTGGTCGCCGCCACCGCGTCCGATCCCGCGCCGATGCAGTTCCTGGCCCCCTATGCGGGCTGCACGATGGGCGAGTTCTTCCGCGACAATGCCCGTCACGCGGTGATCTTCTACGACGATCTCTCGAAGCAGGCGGTCTCCTACCGCCAGATGTCGCTGTTGCTGCGCCGCCCGCCGGGACGCGAGGCCTATCCGGGCGACGTGTTCTACCTGCATTCGCGCCTGCTGGAGCGCGCGGCGAAGATGAGCGACGCCAACGGCGCCGGCTCGCTCACCGCGCTGCCGGTGATCGAGACCCAGGCCGGCGACGTCTCGGCCTATATCCCGACCAACGTGATTTCCATCACCGACGGGCAGATCTTCCTCGAAACCGAGCTCTTCTTCCGCGGCATCCGCCCGGCGGTGAATGTCGGCATCTCGGTCTCCCGCGTCGGTTCGGCGGCGCAGATCAAGGCGATGAAGCAGGTCGCCGGGCGCATCAAGCTGGAGCTCGCGCAGTACCGCGAGATGGCGGCCTTCGCCCAGTTCGCCTCCGATCTCGACGCCTCCACCCAGGCGCTGCTGGCGCGCGGGGCGCGGCTGACCGAGCTGCTGAAGCAGCCGCAGTATCGCCCGATCCCGGTGGAGGAGCAGGTGCTGGCGATCTTCGCCGGCGTGCGCGGCTACCTCGACAAGCTGGACGTGAACCGGGTGGGCGCGTTCGAGGCGCAGTTCCTGTCCGATCTGAAGGCGCGCGAGCCGGGCCTCGTCGAGGCGGTGCGCAACGACCGCGAGATCAAGCCGGAGACCGAGAAGCAGTTGATCGCCTTCCTCGACGGCTTCGCCCGGACCTTCGCGTAAGGCCGCGCCGATGCCCAGCCTGAAAGACCTCCGGGTCCGGATCAACAGCGTCAAATCGACGCAGAAGATCACCTCGGCGATGAAGATGGTGGCGGCCTCCAAGCTGCGCCGGGCGCAGGCGCAGGTGGAGGCGGCGCGCCCCTATGCCGAGCGGATGGCGCGGATGCTGGGTGCGCTGGCGGCCTCGGTGGCCGGCAGCCCCTCGGCGCCGAAGCTGCTGGTGGGCACCGGGGCGGACCGGGTGCATCTGCTGATTCCGGTCACCGCCGATCGCGGACTTGCCGGCGCCTTCAACGCCAGCATCGGCCGCGCCACCCGCACGCTCGCGCGCAAGCTCGAAGCCGAGGGCAAGACGGTCAAGATCCTCGCCGTCGGGCGCAAGGGGCGGGATTATCTGCGGCGCGAACTGGGTTCCCGCATCATCGGCGACGTCTCCTACGCCGGCAAGAAGCGGCTGGAGTTCGCCGACGCCGAGGCGCTGGCGGGCCGGGTCACCGCGATGGTCGAAGCCGGCGAGGCCGATGTCGTCACCCTGGTCTATAACCGCTTCCGCTCGGTCATCGCGCAGATCGTGACCGAACAGCAGCTGGTGCCGGCCCCGGTCACCGTCGGCGCGGATGACGCGGCGCCGGGTGGCGCCAGCTTCGATTTCGAGCCCGACGAGGAAACCATCCTCGCCCGGCTGCTGCCGCACAACCTCAGCGTGCAGCTGTTCCGCGCGCTGCTCGAATCCGCCGCCGGCGAACACGGCGCGCGCATGACCGCGATGGACAACGCGACGCGCAACGCCGGCGACATGATCAAGCGGCTGACGCTCAACTACAACCGGGCGCGCCAGGCCAACATCACCAAGGAACTGATCGAGATCATCTCCGGCGCGGAAGCCGTCTGAGACTTCTCGGGGATCGCAAAGGACACACTCATGGCAAGCAACATCGTCGGCCGCGTGACCCAGGTGCTGGGGGCCGTCGTGGACGTGCAGTTCGACGGCGACCTGCCGTTCATCCAGAACGCGCTGCATACCAAGGTGCAGGATCGCACCCTGGTGCTGGAAGTGGCGCAGGAGCTGGGCGAGCGCACCGTGCGCACGATCGCCATGGACAGCACCGACGGGCTGGTGCGCGGCCAGGAAGTGACCGACACCGGCGCGCCGATCACCATGCCGGTGGGGCCGGAGACGCTGGGCCGCATCCTCAACGTGATCGGCGATCCGGTCGATGAGCGTGGCCCCATCGTGACCAAGCAGCGCTACCCGATCCACCGGGAGGCGCCGAGCTTCGAGGATCAGGCCACGTCGGCGGAAGTGTTGGTGACCGGGATCAAGGTGGTCGATCTGCTGGCGCCCTATCTGAAGGGCGGCAAGGTCGGGCTGTTCGGCGGTGCCGGCGTCGGCAAGACCGTGCTGATCCAGGAACTCATCAACAATATCGCCAAGGCGCATGGCGGCGTGTCGGTGTTCGCCGGAGTGGGCGAACGCACCCGCGAGGGCAACGACCTCTATCACGAGATGATCGACGCCGGCGTCATCAAGCTGGGCGAGAACGGCTCCACCGAAGGCTCCAAGGTGGCGCTGGTCTATGGGCAGATGAACGAGCCGCCGGGCGCGCGCGCCCGCGTGGGCCTGTCCGGCCTGACGGTGGCGGAGTATTTCCGCGACGAGGAAGGCCAGGACGTGCTGTTCTTCGTCGATAACATCTTCCGCTTCACCCAGGCGGGCGCGGAAGTGTCGGCGCTGCTGGGCCGCATCCCCTCGGCGGTGGGCTATCAGCCCACGCTCGCCACCGACATGGGCGCGTTGCAGGAGCGGATCACCTCCACCAAGAAGGGCTCGATCACCTCGGTGCAGGCGATCTACGTGCCGGCCGACGACCTGACCGACCCGGCGCCGGCCACCTCCTTCGCGCATCTGGACGCCACCACCGTGCTGTCGCGCCAGATCGCCGAGCTCGGCATCTATCCGGCGGTCGATCCGCTCGACTCGACCAGCCGTTCGCTCGACCCGCGGATCGTCGGCGAGGAGCACTACAACGTCGCGCGCGAGACCCAGCGCATCCTGCAAACCTACAAATCCCTCCAGGACATCATCGCCATTCTGGGCATGGACGAGCTCTCGGAAGAGGACAAGCTGGTGGTGGCCCGCGCGCGCAAGATCCAGCGCTTCCTGAGCCAGCCGTTCCACGTGGCCGAGGTGTTCACCGGCTTCCCCGGCAAGTTCGTCCCGATCGCCGACACGGTGCGCAGCTTCAAGGCGATCTGCGCCGGCGAATACGACCACCTGCCGGAAGCCGCCTTCTACATGGTCGGCACCATCGAGGAAGCGGTCGCCAAGGCGGAAACCCTGAAGGCCACCGCCTGATGCCGATCGCGCTCGAGATCGTCAGCCCGGAGCGGCTGGTGCTGTCGCGGCCGGTGGATATGGCGGTGATCCCGGCCGACGAGGGCGACATGGGCGTGCTCGGCGGTCACGCGCCGATGATCGTCGCGCTGCGCGGTGGCGCGATCGCGCTCTACACCGGCGAGGAGATCACCGACCGGCTGTTCGTCTCCGGCGGTTTCGCCGAGATCACCCCGGAGCGCTGCACCGTGCTGGCGACCGAGGCGGTGCCGGTGGCGGACCTGCGCCGCGCCGAAGGCGAGCGCCGGCTGGCGGCGGCCGAAGCCGCCTACGAGGCCGCCGACAAATCCGATACCACGGTGGAAGACGCGGCCCTCGACGCCATCCAGGCGGCCCGGGCGATGGTGGAGACGGCGGAGGCCTGAGTCCGCCGCCGCGCTACGGCGCGCCGGCGCCGGCCACCCGCAGCCACTCCTTCGCCGGCAGGCGAATCCCGGTCAGCCGCCAGCGCCCGCCCTCCATCCGCAGGGTGAGGCCCATGCTGCCTTCCCCGGCGGCGTGCAGGCGCAGCGCCACGGTCGTGGGTCCCTCCAGCCGAAACGACTGGAAATGCCAATGCGCGCTGGCCGGGCCCTGCCTCGCCATGCGGATCAGGGTGGCGGGCGTCAACACCGCGGTCATCTCGTGCCGGGCGATCCCGGCGACGAAGGAAAACCCGAACGGCGCCAGCCCGTGCCCGCCCGCCGGCGCGCCCAGCGCGGTGGCGGCCAGCTGGTGCGCCAGCCCGCGCCGCAGGGCGGGGAAATCCACCAGCCGGGTCACCGCCCTCGCGTTGCCGTCGCGGGCGGCGCGGCGCAGCCGCAGCAGCGCCAGGGTCGGCCCGGCCAGGTAGAGCCCGGCCAGGATGACCGCCGCTCCGGCCAGCGGGCCGACCAGTCCCATCTCACGTCTTCGCTTCATGCGGCCCATGGTAGTGCAATTGTATGAAGCGGGGCTTAACCCGAGGTTACGGCAGCCGCGCCAGCAGCCCCGCCAGCCGGCGCATCCGCGGGCCGAACAGCCGCTCCAGATAATAGCTTCCGGCGGCCCGGGTGATGGTCTCGGCCCGGGTCGGGTAGGGCACGATCATCCCGGCCAGTGCCGAGACCGGCAGCCGGCGGCCGATCGCCAGCGCCAGCCCGCCCAGCATCTCGCCCGCGCCCTCGGCCAGGATGCCGGCGCCCAGCACCCGCCCGCGCGCGAGTACCAGCTTCACCAGCCCCTCCGGCGCCCCCTCGGCTACCGCGCGGTCGGATTCGGAGAACGGCCAGCGCAGGACCCGCGGCACATGTCCAGCGGCGCGGGCTTCGGCCTCGGTCAGCCCGATCTGCGCCAGTTCGGGCATGGTGTAAGTCACCCGGGGAAAGGCCCGCGGGTCCAGCCGCGCCGGCAGGTGGAAAACCGCGCGGCGGATGACGATGCCGGCGTGATGCGTGGCCAGATGGGTAAAGGCGCGCGGCCCGATCCCTTCCGGGTCGGCGATGTCGCCCACCGCATAGACGCGCCGGTTGGTCAGGCTGCGCAGCCCGCGGTCGGTGGCGATCCCGGCGGCGGACGCACGGACGCCGCCGGCCTCTGGCGCCAGCGCGGCCAGATCGGGCCGGCGGCCGGCCGCCACCAGCAGATGGCTGCCGGTAATCCGCGCCCCGTCGGCCAGCACCAGCGTGGGGCCGGGTTCCACCGCCGTGACCGCCATGCCCTCGTGCAACCGGACGCCATGGCCCCGCAGCGCCACGCGCAGCAGGGCGGCGAGTTCCGGGTCCTCCCGCCCGGCGATCCGCCCGGCTTCCACCAGCGTCACCGGCACCCCGAGCCCCGCGAAGGCATCGGCCAGTTCCAGCCCGATCGGCCCGCCGCCCAGGATCAGCAGGTGCTCGGGCGGCGCGGGCAGGTCGAAGATGCCGGTGTGGGTCAGGCAGGGCACCGCATCCAGCCCTGGGATGGGCGGGATGGCGGCGCGCGATCCGGCGGCGATCACGATCCGCCGGGCTCGCAGCTCCCGGCTGCCCACCGCCAGCCGGTCGGGGCCGACGAAGCGGGCTTCCCCGGCGATCACCTCGGCGCCCAGCGCGCGGTAGCGGGCGGCGGAATCGTTGGGCGCGATGGCGGCGATGGCGCCGGCGACATGGGCGCGCACCCCCGCCCAGTCGATCCGCGGCTCGGCCAAGACGCCGAAGCGGCTGGCGTGGCGGGCGGCGCGGGCGGCATGGGCGGCGGCCAGCAGCGCCTTGGAGGGCACGCAGCCGGTGTTCAGGCAGTCCCCGCCCATGCGGTCGCGCTCGATCAGCGCGACCCGCAGCCCCAGCCTTGCGGCGACGGCGGTGACCGACAACCCGCCGGCCCCGGCGCCGATGACCGCGAGGTCGTAGCGCGGGGTCATTGTCCGCGCAGCTTGCGCCAGATGGTGGGCGCCACCGACAGGGCGGCGAGTGCCACCAGCGGCCCCAGGATGCGCGGCGAGAACACCAGCGACAGATCCGGCCGCCCCCCCATCGCCAGCACGTCGCCGAGCCCGGCGCCGATCCAGGCGAACACCATGGTCACCGGGATGATGCCGATCAGGGTGGCAAGGGCATAGGGGAACAGGCGCATCCCGCACAGCGCCGCGCCCAGGTTGACCAGCCAGAACGGCACGATCGGCAGCAGCCGCAGGGCCAGCAGGTAGCGGAACCCATCGCGCTCGAGCCCCGGGCGGATGCGGCCGAGCAGCTTCTGGGCGCGGCGGGCCATGAAGCCGGCCAGCGCGGTGCGCGCGACCACGAACAGCAGCACCGCGCCCAGGGAAGCGCCGGCCACCGCCAGCGCGCCGCCCATCCAGGCCCCGAACAGCAGCCCGGAGGCCACCGTGGCCAGCGCCGATTCGGGGATGGAGAAGGTCACCATCAGCGCATAGACCAGCACGAAGATGACCGGCGCGGCGATCGGGTGGGCCGCCACCAGAACCCGCAGCCTGGCCTGGTTGCGGCCGAGCGTGGCCCAGCTGAGGCTGTGCCAGAGGCCGCTGCGCCACAGCGCCAGTGCCAGCACGATCACGCCGAGGGCGAGCAGCAGCCGGTGATGCCGTCGCATGGCCGCGTCAGCCGCCGGGCTGCGGCGTGGGGTCGGGGCAGCGAAGCGGCATGGGCCTGCGGAATGCGTGGGCGGATGGTGGAGGGGGTTGGATTCGAACCAACGTAGGCGTGCGCCAACGGATTTACAGTCCGTCCCCTTTAGCCTCTCGGGCACCCCTCCGGCGTGAGGCGCGGGGTAGAGCGTTTGGCCGGGGCTTGTCAACGAAGCGTCCGGCGCACCCCCCATGACGATCGGGGCGAGGCGTGCTATATGATAGGAAAATGACGGCGGGCGCAGGGGCGCCCGGCCGGCATGGGGTGGCATCGTTCCATTTGGTGGCAGGATCGGCGGACGATGCCGTCCGCCGCTGCGCGCGAGGTAAAGGGACGTTATGACGGGATCGGCGAGTAAGGGATCGGCAGGCAAGGGGGCGACCCCGGCCAGGACGGCGGCGCGTCCGGCGGCGAAAGCCTCGGCGGACGGGCTGACGGCGGTGAAGCTGAGCGAGAAACCCGCCGCGGCGGCGAAAGCTGCGCCGGCCAAGCCGGTGGCGGTCAAGCCGGCGGCGGTCAAGGCCGCCGCGCCCAAGCCGGCCGTGGCGGCGAAGCCACCCGCCGAGACCAAACCGGCCACCCCGCCCGCGCCGAAGCCGGCCGCTGCCCGCGCTCCGGGCCTCGCCGCCCCGGCCCAGGCGCCGGCGCCCGAGCCGCCGCCCGCACCCGAGCCGCCCCAGGCCGTGGCGCCAACCCAGGCCGCGGCGCCAACCCAGGCCGCGGCGCCGCCCCAGGCTGCGGCGACCCAGGCCGCGGCGACCCAGGCGGTGCCGCCCCCTGCTGCCGCGCGCCCGCCGCTCGCCAACGGCCGCCCCACCCCGCCGCCGCGCCCGCTCGCCAAGGCCGAAATCTTCGTGCAGGGCGATCACGTCGTCTATCCCACCCATGGCGTGGGCAAGGTGGAGCGCATCGCGGTGGAGGAGATCGCCGGCCACCGGCTGGAACTGATCCACATTACCTTCGAGGAAAACCGCATGACCCTGCGGGTGCCGGTCGCCAAGGCCCGCACCGCCGGGCTGCGCAAGCTCGCCTCCCGCGACCTGTTCGAGGAGGCGATGGGGGTGCTGAAGGGCCGGGCGCGCATCAAGCGCACCATGTGGTCGCGCCGCGCGCAGGAGTACGAGGCCAAGATCAATTCCGGCGACCCGCTGGCGATCGCCGAGGTGGTGCGCGACCTGCACCGCAATGCCGGCCAGCCGGACCAGAGCTTCTCCGAGCGCCAGATCTACGAGGCGGCGATGGACCGGCTGGCGGCCGAGCTGGCGGCGCTGGACCAGACCGACAAACCCACCGCCACCACCAAGTTGGTGGATTTCCTCAAGACGGTCTGATCAGGCCGTCCCCCGGGCCAGGACCGCCAGCAACCCGGCGTTGAGCAGCAGCACCGCCGGGGCGAGCCGTATCAGGCCCGCCCCGAAGCGCCGCCCGGCGGCCTCGCCTCAGATCCGCCCCGCATCCACCACGAACAGCTGCGACGTACACATCCGGCTGTCATCCGCCGCCAGCCACAGCACCATCCGCGCCACATCCTCCGGCACCAGCTTGCGCTTGAGGCACTGGCTGCGGATCAGATTGGCCTCGCCCTCCGGCGTCAGCCACAGCCGGATCTGCCGCTCGGTCATGATCCAGCCCGGCACCACGCAGTTCACCCGGATATTGTCCGGCCCCAGATCGCGCG
>JAKBCO010000085.1 GCA_021807785.1 Pseudomonadota bacterium | reverse complement strand
CGCCTCCCCGCGCCCACCCCCACCCGCTCCGAACCCAGTCCGAGGGGTCCAGGGGACTAGTCCCCTGGCAGGGGTCCAGGGGGCAGCGCCCCCTGGCCTTCCCGGCCCGCATACCACGCCCCACCCAACCCGGCCATCGCCGGGCGGACGACAAAAAAATGGCGGGGCTTGTGGCCCCGCCAAGTTTAGGGAGGAAACGTCCAAGAAAGCAGCCAGCGCGGCCGAAGCCGCATTTGCTGCGACGCACAAAATAGGGAGTCGGAGGGTTGGGTGCAAGCATTATTTTGCATCGCAGCATTGCAGAGGGCGGGGGTAGGGAATTATTAAGGGTTTCCCCCTAAACCACGGGGAATGCGCCGATTTTTGCCGATTCTCGGGGTTCTCCTGCTACCGTCCGGTATGGCCCGGGCCAATCTTGACGGGGAGATTCCCGCCGGCGTCCCGGCCGGACCGGTGCCGTCGGGGCCGTTCTGGGAGGCCCCTGCCCTGCCCCATCCCGCCGCGGCGGCGCCGTTGGTGGCCGATGCCACCCCGGCATTGGCCTGCCGCGCCGCGATCGCCGCGGCCGAGCGTGCCCAGGGCATTCCGCACGGCTTGCTGCAAGCGATCGGCCTGGTGGAGACCGGACGGCGCATCGCCGGCCAGACGGGCGCGCTTCCCTGGCCCTGGAGCGTCGATTTCGACGGCACCGGCCGGTTCTTCGCCACCAAGGCGGCGGCGATCGCGGCGGTACGGTCGGCACGCGCGGGCGGGATGCGCTCGATCGATGTCGGCTGCCTGCAAGTCAACCTGATGCATCACCCCCACGCCTTCGCCGCGCTGGCGCAGGCCTTCGACCCGGTGGCCAATGCCGCGTGGGCGGCCGGGTTTCTGCGCCGGCTGTTCGGCCAGACGCATGACTGGGGGCAAGCGGCGGCGGCGTATCACTCGCAGACGCCGGCGCTGGCGGGCCCCTATCGGGCGCGGGTGATGCAGGCCTGGGCCGGGCTCGGCGGCCCGGCCGAGGCGGCGCCGGAGGTTACGTCGATCGCTCCGTTCGCCCCGCTGGTGCCGATGGCGCTGGCCCCCCCGCCGGCGCGCGGGGGGTATCGGATCCTGCGCACCGCACCGCCTGGCGGGGTGGCGCCGCCGGGGCGGGGGCTGGCGTCGTATCGGGCGCGGCCGATTCCGCTCGCGCGCGGCGGCTAACCCGCCCGCGCGGCCCGATACTCCCGCCGCACGATCTCGAGCAGTTCCGCCGCCGAAGTCTCCGCCGCGCGGCTCTCGTAGGTCACTTCCCCGTGCTGCATCAGCATCACCCGGTCGCAGATCTCCAGGGTCTGCGCGTAGTTGTGCGCGATCATCACGATGGCGATATCCCCGCGCGCCTTCAGCCGCTCGATCAGGTCGATGATGAGCCCGGCCTCGCGCGCGCCCATCGCCGCCAGCGGCTCGTCCAGCAGCAGGATGCGCGCGTCGGAAGCGACCGCGCGCGCCACCGCGATCGCCTGGCGCTGCCCGCCCGAAAGCTGCCCGACCTCCAGATCGACCGAGGGGATGTTCACCCCGATATCGGCCAGCGCCGCCCGCGCGCGCTCCCGCATGGCGCGGTGATCCAGCAGGCGGAACGGCCACGGCCGCAGCAACTCGCGGTTGAGAAACAGGTTGTGGTAGATCGACAGCCCGTTGATCAGCGCCAGGTCCTGATAGACGCACTCGATCCCGAGCGCCCGGGCGCGATCGACCGAGGCGAGCGTCACCGGTGCGCCGTTGACGAACACCTGCCCGGCGGAAGGCTGATGGAACCCGGTCAGGATCTTCATCAGCGTGGATTTGCCGGCGCCGTTATCGCCCAGGATGCCCAGCATCTCCCCGCGCGCGACATGCATGGAGACCCCGGCCAGGGCGGTGACATGGCCGAAGCTCTTGACGATACGCTCGGCCCGCAGCGCCTCGGTGCTCATCGCGCCCCGCCGCGCAGCCGCGCCAGGTGGATATTGGCCACCATCGCCAGCAGAATCGCCGCGCCGATGATGATGTCGAAGGTGAAGGCGTTGATCCCCTGCAGGGTGAACCCGTCCTGCAAGACCCCCAGCACGATCCCGCCCACCAGCCCGCCGATGATGGTCCCGGCCCCGCCGGCGATGGCGGTGCCGCCGATCACGCCGGAGGCGACGCCGAGGAACATGATGTTCGACCCGCCGGCCAGCGGATCGGTGCTGCCGATGCGGAACGCCTCCAGCAATCCCGCAAAGCCGCCGAGGGTGCTGGTGAGGATGAAATTGCCCATGCGGATGCGATCGATGTCGATCCCCGCCTCGGCCGCCGCGATGGCGTTGCCGCCGGTGGCGATGGTGTGCAACCCCCAGCGCGTGTGGCGCAGCACGATATGCATCAGCGCCACCACCGCGAACGCCCAGCAGATCTCGGCGTAGCCCCAGTTGCCCATCAGGTTCGTCAGCAGCTTCCCGCCCGGCGTGTCGGCCGGAAATCCGCGCGAGATCGTGAGTGTCAGCCCGGTGATGAGAAACAGCATCCCGAGGGTGGTGATGAAGGACGGCACCCTCAGGCGCAGGGTGATGAGGCCGATCACGAAGCCCACCCCGCCCGAGACCGCGAGCGCCGCCGCCATCGCCAGCGGCACCGGCAGGCCCCACCCATGCGCACGCTCCATCACGAACGGCGCCAGGGCGAAGACCTGGCCCACCGAGAGGTCGATCTCGCGGCAGATCAGCAGCATGATCTCGCCGCAGGCGATGATCACCGGGGTGGCGATGAACTGCGACAGCGTTTCGAGATTTGCGTTGGTCAGGAAGTTGACGTTGGCGAACTGGAAATAGATCACCAGCACCACCGCGACCACGATCACGCTGGCCTCGGGCCGCAGCAGGAACCCCTGCAGGCGGCCGCGCAGGCCGCCCGCGGTTGCAACGCCGGACAAGGTCTCAGCCCGCGATCGGGCCGGAGCGCGGCACGATCTGCGGTTTGGCCGAACTGCCCTCGTAGCGGGTCTTGGTGGTGAGATACGGGTTGACCGCGCCCTTGGTGACGAATTTCAGGCCCGTATTGATGTTGGCCGCGCCGACCAGCCCGCCCGAGGCCTTGAACATGAACATTTCCATGACCGTATAGAACCCCTGCAGATAGGGCTGCTGGTCGATGACGAAATCCAGATACCCGTCATGCACCGCCTGCAAGGATTTCGGCAGCAGGTCGAACCCGCCGCCATGGACGCCCTTCTTCGGCAGGTCGTACTGGCGCATCACCAGCCCGACATTCATGGTATCCCCGCCGCCGGAGCCGAACATGCCCCGCACGTCCTGGTTGCCCAGGTAATAAGCGCGGATCTTCGACAGCGAGACATTGGCGGTCGGATCAGTGGCGATCATATGCGCCTCGATCTTCGCCCCCGATTTCTTGATGCTGTCCATCGCGCCGTCGATGCGCGGCTGCAAGTTGAGCTGCCCCGGGGTGGCGATGAACAGCGCCACCTTCCCCGCCTTCACCAGCTGCACGATCTTCGTGCCCATCTGCTGGCCCGAGAGGAACAGGTCCTGGCCGATATAGGCCAGCCGCTTGTTCGGGCTGCCGCGCGGCGCGTCGGCGTTGTAGGAGAACACCGGAATCCCGGCCGCCATCGCGCGCGCCACCGGCCGGTCGAAGCCGCGCGGATCGACGATCGCCACCGCGATCGCGTCCGCCTTGGCGGCGATCCCGGTGTTCATCGCGTTCACCATCTGCGCCACGTCCGAGGTCTCGGACCCGGTCCATTGATACTCGCAGCCGAGCAGTTCGCAGGCGTCATGGATGCCGTACTGCGTCGGCACGAAGAACGGGTTGGTGGTGACGTGGTTGACGAAGACGAATTTCCAGCGCGGATGCGCCGGGAACGCACCGGCGGCGGCGCCTTCGGCGCGGGCGCGGGTGGCGGCGGCCAGCAGGGCCACGGCCGAGCCGGCGGCGACGCCGTTCACCATCGCCCGGCGGGGCAGGCGCGCGGCAACCTGCTCGGCGGCCTGATCGTCGATGCGGTCGGTCATCGGGACGGTTCCTCCTGTTGGCGGGGTTGGGCGGGAGATTCCACCCGGGCCGCGCGTTGTCAAGTTGTCAGACAGAATCGTCGGGCAAGGAGTCCGCCCCGGCGGCCTCCAGCGCCGCCATCCGTGCTTCCAGTGCCGCCAGCCGCGCCTCCGCCGCCTCCTGCCCGGCGCGCGCCCGCGCGGCCAGGTCCTGCACCGCGTCAAACTCCTCCCGACGCACCAGGTCGAGCCGGCGCAACGCCTCGTCGATGCGGGCGCGCACGATGGCTTCCGCCTCCTCGCGCAGCCCGGCGAGCGCCGAGAGGGCGCCACCCGCCATCCCGGCGAGGTCATCGAAAAATCGCGGTCGGTCGCTCATCAACGCCTCCATCGGATCAGTGGAACAATTGCTTCAGGACCGCGCCCGGGTTGATCGTGCCCGGCTTGGCTTGTGTGGGCGCCGGAGCAGTGGGCTTCGGCGCGGCCGCGGCCGGCAACGGGGCGCCGGTGCGGGCAGAGGCCAGCGCCGCCGCGCAGCTCGGCCGGCTGGCCTGCAACCCGGCCGGCACCGCCAGCTTCTGCCCCGAGAGAAGCGACAGCGCGGCGCCGATCCCGGCCTGGGCGATCGCCCCCTGGGCAAGGCCATAGGACGGCGCGGCGAACCGCCCGCCCACATGTATCGGCACCGCGACACCGGTGCCGCCGGCGCGGGCCTGCGGGCGGAAGGTCAGGTCGAGCGTCTCCGCGCCCAGGTTCAGCGCACCGCCGCCATCGATGGTATTGAGCGTGGAGGCGAACAGGAACGGCGTCAGCCGTGCCGCGCCGTTGCGGGCGGCAAGCCGGGCGGCGAAGCATTCGATCCGGCTCTGCCCGCCATGGGCCAGCAGCCCCGCCAGATTGGCGCGCGCCAGCATCGGCCCGAACATCCGGTTCACCACCGCGTTGTCGATGCTGCCCCCCTGCATCGTCGCCACCGCGGTGCCGGTCAGGCTGGCGGCGATCGCATGAGGCGACGCACCCGCCCCGTGCAGATCGAGATCGACCGCCACGTTGCCGCTGGCCAGCCCCTTCTCCCCGGCCAGCTTCAGCAGCGCGGCCAGCGCCACCGCCGGGGCGTGCAGGCGCAGCGATACCGGCGGGCGCGCCGCCGCCGCATCGAGCGCGAAATCGCCGCCGACCGGGCCCGAGGGCGTGGTGACGGCGAACGGCGCCAGGCTCAGCCGCCCGGCTTGCAGCCGCACCGGCAGGGAAAGATTGCGCCACACCTGCCCGCCCGCGGTCAGGGTGCCGATGGTGATGCGCAGATCGGTGTCCACCGTCCGCAGCGCGCCCAGCGGCAAGGGCGTGGTCGGGATCACATATCCCCCCGCCGCCGGTGCCCCGGCCGGCGCGCCCGCCTGGGCCGGATGCGCCGGCGCGGCGGCCGACTTCCCGCGCAGCGCCGCCAGCAGCGTATCGGCGTCAAACGCACCGCTGGACAGGGTGCCGCTGACCGCCGGCACCGACGCCAGCCGCAAGGCCAGATCGCCGGTGACGGTCCCGCCCGGCAAGGTCAGGCTCAGGCCGCTGATCCGCCCGCCCTGCGTCACCGCCCCCGGCAGCGCCAGCTTTGCGCGCAGCCCCAGGCGGATCGCCGGCAGGCTCATGCCCGCCAGCTGCCCCACCGCGTGCAAGGAAGGCACCGCGGCGGTCACGTCGAGCGCGATCCCCGACCCCGTCAGCGGATGCGCAATCCGTCCGTCCAGGGTCAGGTCGGCCCCGGCGGCGGCAAGCCGCGCCCGCAGCGGCACCGCCGCATCCCCCATCAGCGCGGTCAGGCTGCCGGTGGTGAGATTCACCGCCACCGGCGCCGCCCCCAGCGCCCCGGTCGCGGTCAATACCAGCGGCGCGGTGGGCGAGGCCTCGGTGAGGGTGAGCGACGGCAGGTGCAGGATCGTTGCCTTGCCGGTGGCGTCGTCGCGGTAGCCCAGCGTGGCATCGACCAGCCGCACCGCGCCCACGAACAGCGACATCCCGCCCCCCGGCGCGGCGGCAGGCGTGGATTTCGCGGCGGCGGCCGGCGCGGATTTCGCGGCGGCCGGCACGAAGCGCCAGTTCACCGCCCCGGATTTCGCGCGTTCCAGCAGGATGTCGGGCCGATCCAGGGTCAGCCGGCTGATCGCGATCTGCCCGTGCAGCAGCGCCAGCGCGTCGAGCCCGAGCGACAGCCCGCCCAGGCGCGCCATCTCCGGCCGCGAGAACCCGGGCGGGTTGGACAGGCCGACATCGCTCACCTCGAGCGCGGGATGGAGCGAGAGATGCAGCCGGATCGGCCCGTTCAGCGCCAGGGTGCGCCCGGTCAGCGCGTGGACCTCGGCCTCCAGCCGCGGCTTGAGGCTGTCGGGGTTGAAGGTGGCCAGGGTCCAGGCCGCCACCGCGACCACCGCCAGCACCAGGATGCCGACGGCGAGGCCGGTCCAGCGCAGGATGCGGCCGATACGGGAAGGACGGGCCATGTTGCCTCCGGTGGTTCAGCTGCGGCGCGGCGGACGCGGGTCCGGCGCGACGAAGCCCAGGGTGCGGAACGTCTCGATCATATGGGGTGGCAGCGGCGCTTCCACCGCGAGCGTGCCGCCCGCCGGGTGCGGCAGGCGCAGCGCGCGGGCGTGCAGGTGCAGCGCCGTTGAAAGCCCGGCCACCGTGGCCGCGAACGCGCCGTTCTGGTCCGGCATGGCATAAGTCACGTCGCCCAGGATCGGCGCGCCGATCGCCACGCAATGCACGCGGAGTTGATGGGTCCGCCCGGTCTCCGGGATCAGTTCCAGCCAGGCGAGCTTCCCCGCGTGATCGCGGGTACGATAGCGACTGATCGACCGCGCCGCCTCCGGATCGCCGGGCTCGGCCAGCATCGTGCGCCCGCCGCGCGCCCCGGCGATGCGGCGCAGCGAGCGGTCGATGCGGCCCTCGGGCGGGATCGGGCGGCGGGCGACCACCGCCCAATAGGTCTTCTCCATGGTCCGGCCGCGAAACGCGGCGGCCAGCTGCGCGGCCACGCGTGCCCCGCGGGCCAGCACCAGCACGCCCGAGGTATCGCGGTCCAGCCGATGCACCAGCCGCGGCCGCTCGGCCCCGAAGGCGAGCGCGTCGAGCGCGCCGTCCAGATGCACGGCGATGCCGGGACCGCCCTGCACCGGCAGGCCGGCGGGCTTGTTCAACACCACCAGCTGGTCGTCGCGATAGAGCACCGCCGCGCGCAGCCGCGCCGCCAGCGCCGGATCGGCGGGCGGGCGCGGAGCGGCGGGGGCCGGGGCGGGGGCGAGCGGCGGCAGCTGGATCTCCTGGCCGGGCACCAGGCGCGTGCCCGGCTCCGCGCGCGCGCCATCGACCCGCAGGCGGCCGGTGCGGCAGAGTTTCTGGATGGCGCTTTGCGGCAGGCCGGGCAGCTGGCGGCGCAGCCAGCGGTCGAGGCGGAGTTCGGCCTCGTCGGGCGTGACGATGCGGGTTTCCGACATGATACCCCGGGGCGTTGGCCGGCGTATGGGCGCGGGGCCGGGGCGGGTCAAGGCGGGCCCGGCGGAGGTCGTGCCTCAGTTTGAAAAGCAAGTCGGCACCGGCGGACCGGGCGAACGGCCCGATCTTCGCATCGGCCGCGAGGCGAAACCGGGCGATTCGCCGGTTCAATCCCGACAGGTCGGCCCGGCCGGCCGCAACCCGGGGCCGCCCTTCACCGCAACGACGCCAGCGCGTCGGCGATCGTCACCGCGCCATCCGGATGCACGATCACCGGGTTGAACTCGATCTCGGCGATCCGGTCCCGATGCGCGACCGCGATCCGCGAAATCAGCGAGGCCAGTGCCGCCACCCCCGCCGTCGGCACCGGCGCCGCGCCGCGGAAGCCGCGCAGCAGCCGCGCGCCGGTCAGGGAGTGCAGCATCGCCTCCGCGGTCTCGGCGCCGACCGGGGCCGGGTGATGGGCGACGTCGCCGAACAGTTCGATGCCGGTGCCGCCCAGGCCCAGCATCAGGATCGGCCCGAAGGTGGCATCGTTCACGCAGCCGATCGCGACCTCCACCCCGGGCGGGGCCATGCGGCTGACCAGCACGCCCTCGATTTCGGCCGCCGGCGCATGGGCGGCCACCGCGGCGGAGATGGCGGCAAAAGCGGCGCGCACCGCCTCGGCATCGGCGAGACCGAGCCGCACCCCGCCGGCCTCGGTCTTGTGCGGGATATCGGGGGACTGGATTTTCAGGGCCACCGGGTAGCCCAGCGTCGCGGCGGCGGCGACCGCCTCCGCCGCATCGCGGGCGAGCCGGTCCGGGGCGGCGGGCAGGCCGTACTCCGCCAGCAGGGACTTCACCCGGTGCTCGGTCAGCACAAGCGGCAGCCCAGCCGGCCACGGGCGCGGGGCCAGCGGCGCGACGGGCACCGGCGCATGGCCGCGCATCGCCGCCCAGGCGGTGTATTTGCCCAGCGCCGCGCCCAGCGCGCGCAGGTCGGTGTGCAGGAACACCCCGCATTCGGCGGCCGTCGCGCGGCCGAAGCCGGAGGGTTCGGTATAGCTCCAGACCGCCACCGGCAGCCGCCCGCGTTCGACGATCGGGCGCAGCACCGCCGGATCCAGGGTGGTGCGGGTCTCGCTGGCGAAGGAACTGACCAGCACCAGGCTGTCGAGCTCGTCGCTCGCCTCCAGCAGCGCCAGGGTGCGCATCATCATCGGCCCGGTGTTGGAACCCTGCGCGGTGGTGTCCACCGGATTGGCCGGCGCGGCGTAGCTCGGCGTGTAGGCGCGGATGGCGTCCTGCAAGCCCGGCGAGAGGGTGGGCAGTTCCAGCCCGTTGGCGGTGAGCGTGTCCGCCATCCACGCCCCACCGCCGCCGGAGACGGTGATCACCCCCACCCGCCGCCCGCGCGGGGCGGGCGCGGTCAACGCCAGCCCGGCCAGCGCCACCGCCTCGGCCGGATCGGCGGCCTCCATCACCCCATGGGCGGCGAAGACGGCGTGATAGGCGGTCGCCGCGCCGCTGAGGGCGGCGGTGTGGGAGGCGGCGGCGCGCTGCCCGGCCTCCGACGTCCCGACCTTGATGGCGACGATCGGCTTGCCGGCGGCACGCGCGGCCTCGGCGGCGGCGCGGAACCGGTCGGGATCGCGGATCGCCTCGCAGAACATCAGCACCGCGTCGGTGCGCGGATCGGCGATCATGTAGTCGAGGAAGTCGGCGGCGGTCAGATCCGCCTCGTTGCCGGTGGAGATGGCGTAGCTGATGCCGAGCCCGGCGGCGCGCGCGCGCTGGAACAGCGAAAACCCGATGCCGCCCGATTGCGCGATCACGCCGAGCCGCTTGCCGCCCAGGGCGGTGCCGGCCGCCGCGCCGGTCGCGCGCGCCTCCACGGTGGGGGAGAAGGTGACCGCCAGGTTTCCCGGGGCATTGTAGAACCCCTCGCAATTCGGCCCCGCCAGCCGCGGCCCGCCCGCGCGGCGCAAGCCCGCCTGGTCGGCGCCGGTGCCGCCGCCCTGCTCGGCGAAGCCCGAGGTGATGATCACCGCGAACGGAACCCCCGCGGCGGCGCAGTCGTCCAGCGCCGCCGGCACCGAAGCCGCCGGCACTGCGATCGCGGCCAGATCCACCTCCCCGCCCGCCGCGGCGAGACTGGGGTAGCAGGCCAGCCCGTCGATCTCCCGGTAGCTGGGGTTCACCGGCACGATCCGCCCGGCGAAGCCGTTGTTGCGCAGATGCGCGAGCAGCAGGCCGCGGATGCGATGGGTGTCCGGCGAGGCGCCGAGCACCGCCACCCCGCGCGGCCAGAAGAAGCGTTCGAGCGGATGCACCGTTCTGTACCGATCGGGTCAGCGACGATCGGACAGGATGCGCCGCGCGATCACCATGCGGTGAACCTCGCTCGGCCCCTCATAGACCCGCATCACCCGCACCTGCTGCGCCAGCAGCTGCAACGGCAATTCCTTGGTCATGCCCATGGCGCCAAAGGTCTGCATCGCGTGGTCGGTGACCGAGCCGGCCATTTCGGTGGCGAAGACCTTGATCATCGAGGCCTCGGTCCGCACGTCCTGGCCGGCATCGTGCTTGGCGGCGGCGTCCATGACCATCAGCCGGCAGGCGTGGATCTGCGTCGCCGCCTCCGCCACCCACCACTGGATCGCCTGCCGGTCCGAGAGCTTCATCCCGAAGGTGCTGCGGTTCCTCGCCTGCTCGCACATCATCGCCAGGGCGCGCCGGGCGATGCCGAGGCACCAGGCCCCCATCTGCAAGCGTCGCACCGTCAGGCGCAGCTGCATCGGCGCGAAGCCCTGGCCCAGCGTGCCCAGCAGCTGCTTGCCGGGGATGCGGCAATCCTCGAAGACCAGCTCGTAGGTGCGCCGCCCGCCGATCATGGCGATCTCGCGCTCGATGACGAACCCCTTGGTGCCGCGCTCGACGATGAAGGCGGAGATGCCCTCGTGGCGCTTGCCCTCCCCGGTGCGGGCCATGACGATGATGAAATCGGCCGACGGCACGCGCGAGACCCAGATCTTGCGCCCGTTGATGACCCAATCCTCGCCGTCGCGCACCGCGCGGGTGGTCATCCCGGCCGGATCGCCGCCGGCGCCGGGTTCGGAGATGGCGATCGCCGAGACCGCGATGCCTTCGGCGTAGGGGCGGAGGTATTTCTCCCGCTGTTCGGGATTGGCCACCGCCAGCAGCATGTGCAGGTTCGGGCTGTCGGGCGGGAAGGTGAAGGGAACCACGGTGCGGCCGAGTTCCTCGTTGATCGCCATCAGCGCCACGGTCGGCAGGTTGGCGCCGCCGAGCTCCTCCGGCACGTCGAGCGCCCAGAGGCCGAGCTCGCGGCATTTCGCCAGCAGCGGGGCTTCTTCCTCCGGCGCGAGGCCGAACTTGCCGCCGGCCGCCTCCCGCGCCAGCACCGACTTTTCCAGCGGCATCAGCTCGCGATCGACGAATTTCTCCACCAGATCCGCGAGCATCCGGTGTTCTTCCAGCAGCGCCATCTCCGCGTTCCCTCGCCAATGCCCCCCGACGCTAAGGCGGCGGGGTGCGCCGGTCCATCCGCCCGGCCTTCATGCCAGGGATGCCGCGAGGGCGCCGAGGTATTTCTCCGCGTCCAGGGCCGCCATGCAGCCGGTGCCGGCGGCGGTCACCGCCTGGCGATAGAGTTTGTCGGCGACGTCGCCGGCGGCGAAGACCCCGGGGACGGAGGTGCGGGTGCTGCCCGGGGTGGTGACGATGTAGCCGTCGCGGTCGATGTCGAGCTGGCCCGCGAACAGGGCGGTGTTGGGGCTGTGGCCGATGGCGATGAAGACGCCGTCGGTTTCCACCACCCGCTCCGCGCCGCCGGCGGTATCGGCCAGCCGCACCGCGGTCACCCCCTCCGGGCTGCCGCCGCCCAGGATCTCCGCCACCGTGGCGTTCCAGATCACGGAGATCTTCGGGTTGGCGAAAAGCCGGTTCTGCAGGATCCGCTCGGCGCGCAGCGTGTCGCGGCGATGGATCAGGGTCACCGCGCTGGCGTGGTGGGTGAGGTAGAGCGCCTCCTCCACCGCGGTGTTGCCGCCGCCCACCACCACCACCCGCTTGCCGCGGAAGAAGAACCCGTCGCAGGTGGCGCAGGCGGACACGCCCTTGCCGGCGTAGCGCTTCTCCGACGGCAGGCCGAGCCAGCGGGCATCGGCGCCGGTGGCGATGATGATCGTATCGGCGAGATAGACATCCCCCGAATCGCCCTCGGCGCGGAACGGGCTCGCCTTGAGGTCGATCGCGGTGATGGGGTCGAAGCGGATATCGGCGCCGACATGGGCCGCCTGGGCGGCCATCTGCTCCATCAGCCACGGCCCCTGGATGATCTCGGCGAAGCCCGGGTAGTTCTCGACATCGGTGGTGATGGTGAGCTGCCCGCCGGGGGTGAGGCCGGTCGCCAGCAGGGGCGCGAGCCCGGCGCGCGCGGTGTAGATCGCCGCCGTGTAGCCCGCCGGGCCGGCGCCGATGATGAGCACGCGGGAGCGGTGGGGTTCGGGCATGGCGCGGGTCCGGGCGGTGAGGAGCGGGTTATCGGGGGCGACGGGAGGCGCGGCAAGGGAGCGCTTGCGATAGGGTGGGGGGCTATCCTATACCATGGCCATGACCCATCTCGCCGAACAGCGCCCGCGCCTGCTTGCCCGCGTCCGCCGCCTGCGCGGACAGATCGACGCCATCGAACGCGCGCTGGAGGCGGAGGCCGACTGCACCGCTCTGCTGCACCTGATCGCCGGCGCCCGCGGCGCCATGGCCGGGCTGATGGCCGAAGTGGTGGAGGACCACGTCCAGCACCACCTGGCCCGCCCCGCCGACGCGCTGGATCGTCCGGCGGCCGAGGCGCTGCTCGCGCTGATCCGTACCTATCTCCGCTGAGG
>JAKBCO010000327.1 GCA_021807785.1 Pseudomonadota bacterium | reverse complement strand
GCCAGCGCGTCCGGAGCCAGCGCCACCGGCGCCAGCCCCTCCAGCAGCGCCCCGCCGGCCGCTTCCGCCGCCGCGAGCCCCAAAGCGCAGGCCGGGCACAGCGCGGCGTGGACGCCGATCACCCGCGCATGGGCCGCCGGCACCGTGCCGGCGGCGCAGGCGAGCAGGGTGGCATCGGCGGGATGGTGGCGGATCATGCCAGATCTCCCAGCGCCGCGCGCAGCCGCGCCATCGCCAGCCGCAGGCGGGACTTCACCGTGCCCAGCGGGATGCCGAGCAGGGACTCGATATCGGCGTGCGAGCGGTCGTCGAAGAAGGCGAGGCGCAGCGCCTCGGCCTGCTCGGCGGGCAGGGTGGCGATCACCGCGCGCACCCGTGCCGCGCGCTCGGATTCGTCCAGCAGCGCGTCGGCGATGGCGGGCGGGTCGGGCGCGAGGCCCGGATCGGGCGCCGGCGCGGGGGAGGCACGGCGATGCGCGTCGATCGACAGATTGCGGGCGATGGCGAAGATCCAGGCGGCGGCGGTGGCGCGGGAGGGGTCGAACTGCGCGGCCTTGCGCCAGATCGCCAGCATCGCCTCCTGCGCCAGCTCCTCCGCCTCGGCCGCCTGGGTCCCCCGGCGCATCAGCAAGGCTTTGATGCGCGGGGCGAACTGGCCGAACAGCACGGAGAAGGCGGCGCGGTCGCCGCGCGCCACCGCCGCGATCAGGGCGGCCGGGGTGGCGTCCGGAGCGTCGGTCATCGGGCAGGGCTCCCCGTGCCGTCGGGCAGGCCCGGCCCAGACCATCCAGGGCTGGCGCGACACATACATGCCCCTTCTACGACGCATCCGCCCGATCGGATCACCCCCGCGCCGGTGATCCGGTCCGCCGCCGGCTGCGTAAGGGGTGGCAGGCAGCACGAACGAGGCGGGGATGCGGCGGCAGCGGATCGCGGTGGTGGGGGCGGGAATCGCCGGGCTGGCCTCGGCCTGGCTGCTGGCCGGGGCGCATGACGTCACCGTCTATGAGGCGGCGCCGCGCCCCGGCGGGCACAGCCTGACCGTCGATGTCCCGTCCGGGGGCGGGACGGTGCCGGTGGACATGGGGTTCATCGTCTATAATCCACCCGCCTATCCGAATCTGGTGGCGCTGTTCGATCACCTCGCGGTCCGTTCCGTCCCCTCCGACATGTCCTTCGCGGTCTCGCTGGAGGGCGGGGCATTCGAATACGCGGGCACCGACCTCGCCGGCCTGTTCGGCCAGACCCGCAACCTGATCCGCCCGCGCTTCTGGTCGATGCTGCGCGACATCGCCCGCTTCTACCGCGAGGCCGAGGCCGCCGCGCGCACCCTCGACCCGGAGGTCCCGCTTGGCGCCTGGCTCGCCCGGCGCGGCTACGGCGCGGCCTTCGTGCGCGATCACCTGCTGCCGATGGCCGCCGCGATCTGGTCCGCTCCGGCCGCGCGCATCGCCGACTACCCCGCGCTCGCCTTCATCCGCTTCTGTGCCAATCACGGGCTGCTGAAGCTGCGCGACCGGCCGCAATGGCGGACGGTGGACGGCGGCAGCCGCGAATATGTGCGCCGGCTCGCGGCCCCGCTCGGCCCGCGGCTCCGGCTCGGCTGCGCGGCGCGGGCGATCCGCCGCCTTCCGGGGGCGGTGGAGATCGCGGCCGAGGGGGCGGGGCGCGAGACCTATGACCAGGTGGTGATCGCCACCCATGCCCCGCAGGCCCAGGCGCTGCTCGAGGACCCCTCGGCGCCCGAGGCGGCGCTGCTGGGGGCCATCGGCACCAGCCGCAACCTCGCGGTGATGCACCGCGACACGGCGCTGATGCCGCGGCGGCGGGCGGTATGGTCGAGCTGGAACTATCTCGGCGGCGCCGCCCCCTGCGTGACCTACTGGATGAACCGGCTGCAACCGCTGGCGGGGGCGGGCGACGTCTTCGTCACCCTCAACCCGGCGCGGGCGCCGGCACCGGAGACGGTGATCCGCCGCGAGGTCTTCGCCCATCCGCTGTTCGACGCCGCGGCCCTGCGCGCCCAGCGCGACCTCTGGGCCCTCCAGGGCCAGCGGCGCACCTGGTTCTGCGGCGCCTGGTTCGGCGCCGGCTTCCACGAGGACGGCTTGCAGGCCGGGCTCGCGGTGGCCGAGGCGATCGGCTTGGTCCGTCGCCCCTGGCGCGTGGCGGGCGAATCGTCGCGCCTGCCGATGCCGGCGGAGGCGATCGCGGCATGACCCTCTCGGCGATCTATTCGGGATCGGTGGTCCATACCCGCCTGCGCCCGGTGCGGCACCGGCTGCGGCGGCGGATGGTCTCGCTGCTGCTCGACCTCGACGAGATCCCGGCGCTGTCCGCCCGGCTCCGCTGGTTCTCCGCCGAGCGCTTCAACCTGTTCGGCTTCTCCGCCCGCGACCACCTCGCCGGCGACGCCACCCCGTTGCGCGCGCAGGTCGAGGCGGCGAGCGCGCGCGCCGGCATCGACATCGCCGGCGGGCGCATCCTGCTGCTGGCGATGCCGCGGGTGCTGGGCTTCGCCTTCAACCCGCTCAGCCTGTTCTGGTGCCACGACGCCACCGGCCGGCTGCGGGCGATGCTGTACGAAGTCCACAACACGTTCGGCCAGCGCCACAGCTACCTGATCCCGGTCGCCGACGGTCCCGGGCCGCTGCGGCAGGAGTGCGAAAAGCGCTTCCATGTCTCACCCTTCATGGACATGGGGCTGCGCTACCGGTTCCGGCTGGTGGGGCCGGACGCGCGGCTCACCGTCGCGATCGAGGCGCGGGACGCGGCCGGGCCGCT
This sequence comes from Pseudomonadota bacterium, assembly GCA_021807785.1. Lineage (GTDB taxonomy): Bacteria > Pseudomonadota > Alphaproteobacteria > Acetobacterales > Acetobacteraceae > JAJZVS01. The sequence continues at coordinate 49 of JAKBCO010000327.1, read as the reverse complement.
GCTGACCGCCTGCCTCGCCGCGCGCCGGCGAGAGCTGACCGACCGCGCC
>JAKBCO010000326.1 GCA_021807785.1 Pseudomonadota bacterium | reverse complement strand
CGTGACCGGCTGCGGGAGTGGCCGCAATGCCCGCCCGGGTTGCAACGCCGCGCCCGCGACCCGGGCGGCTGGCTGCGTGGCCGGCCGGCCGAATCCATGGGCGCCTGCCACCCGTTCCTGAAGCTGCCGGGCAGCACCCGCCTGCGCACCCTGCCCGACGGGCTGTGGCTCAATTTCGGCGGCAGCCCTGTGGATGCCTATGTGGATATCTTCGCCGTGGAGGCCTGCGGGTCGCTGCAGAACCTGCTCGACAAGCGGGCCCGCTTCGCCCCCTCCACCCATTCCCTGCTGGCGGTCTGCCCGGTGCCGTGGTTGCTGGCCGCGGTCACCGCCGAAGACCCTACCCCACGCTGGAAGGCGACCGGCGTGATCCGCCACGAACCGTTGCTGCCGCTCACGTTCCCGGTGCGCGATCTGCGGGTGATGTATGCGCTGAAACAGCCGCATTACGAGGGGTTCGCGCGCCACCAGTTGCCGCACGCGCATGAGTTCTTCATCCCGATGGAACGGCTGACCGCGCGCGGTGCCGCCGCCGACCCGGCGGTGCGGGCGATGCTGGCGCGGGCCACCGCGGCGGCCAATTTCCTGACCCCGGCGGAGGCGGGCTGACGCATGGCCCCTGTGGCGCGGAGCCGCTAGCATCCCTCCACCACCGCCGGGTCCGCGCATGTTCGCCTCGCTCCTGATCGCCAATCGCGGCGAGATCGCCGTCCGCATCGCCCGTACGGCACGCCGGATTGGGATCACCACCATCGCCGTCCATTCCGACGCCGACACGCGGGCCGCCCATGTCGCCGCCGCCGACCGCGCGATCCGCATCGGCCCCGCCCCGCCGCGGCAGAGCTACCTCGACATCGGCGCCATCCTTGCCGCGGCACGCGCCACCGGCGCGGCGGCGATCCATCCGGGCTACGGGTTCCTGTCGGAAAACCCGGACTTCGCCCAGGCGGTGCTCGACGCCGGGCTGATCTGGGTCGGCCCGCCGCCGGCGGCGATGCGCGCGATGGGCGGCAAGGCCTCGGCCAAGGCACTGATGGAACAGGCCGGTGTGCCGGTGCTGCCCGGCTATCACGGTGCCGACCAGGACCCCGCCAGCCTCGCCCGCCACGCCGAGGCGACCGGCTTTCCCCTGCTCATCAAGGCGGTCGCCGGCGGCGGCGGGCGGGGGATGCGGATCGTGCGCGCCCCGGACGCGTTCGGCGACGAACTCGCCGCCGCCACCCAGGAAGCCGCCGCCGCCTTCGGCGATCCGCGGGTGCTGATCGAGCGCTACCTGGACCGCCCGCGCCATATCGAGGTGCAGGTCTTCGCCGACCGCCATGGCAACGCGGTGCATCTGCACGAGCGCGACTGCTCGGCGCAGCGGCGGCACCAGAAAATCCTCGAGGAAGCCCCCGCGCCCGCGCTGCCGGCGCCGATGCGCGCGGCCCTTGGCCAGGCCGCCGTCGCCGCCGCCCGCGCGGTCGGCTACCAGGGTGCCGGCACGGTGGAGTTCATCGCCGCCGGCGATGCCTTCTGGTTCCTCGAAATGAACACGCGCCTGCAGGTGGAACACCCGGTCACCGAGGCCATCACCGGCTACGATCTGGTGGAGTGGCAGCTCCGCATCGCCGCCGGCGCGCCGCTGCCTGTCGTCCAGGCTGACATTCCCTGCCACGGCCACGCCATCGAGGCGCGGCTCTACGCCGAGGATCCGGCGCGCGATTTCGCCCCCGCCGCCGGACGGCTCTCGGCGCTGGCGTTTCCCGCCGAGCCGGGGCTGCGGGTGGATGCCGGCTACCGGGCGGGCGACAGCGTCTCGGTCCATTACGACGCGCTGCTGGCCAAGCTGATCGCCCATGCCCCAACCCGCGCCGAGGCGGCGGCGCTGCTGGCGCGGGCGCTGGCCGGAACCATGCTGGGCGGGGTGGCGTGCAATCTCGACCTGCTGTTCCGGCTGGTCCGTGACCCGGCATTCCTGGCGGGCGGGATCGACACCGGTTTCATCGCCCGCCATCCGGCGCTGCTGGCTCCGGCGACGGCCTCCGCGCCGGCGCTCGCTGCTGCCGCGCTCGGCGTGCTGGCCGGGGAGGCAGCCGATCCCGATCCCTCGCCCTTCGCCGCGCGCGATCTGTGGTGGCCCAACCGCGCGGTGAGCCGGGTCCTGCCGTTCCGCCAGGGCGAGGCCGATCATCCGGTCGCGGTCCGCCGCGACGGGGCGGGCTGGGCGATCACCGCCGCCGGGGCGACGCTCGCCGGCGTCGCCGAGCTCGCGAATGGGCGGTTGTCGCTGCGGCTGGACGGGCTGGCGGAGCAGGTCGGCTTCGCCCGCGACGGCGAGCGGATCACGCTCCGCTGGCGCGGGGAAACCCTGGCGCTGACCCTGCCCGACCCGACCGCGGCGGCGGAGGCCGAGGATGCGTCCGAGGGCGGCCTGCGCGCCCCCTTGCCCGGCACCGTGACCGCCATCCACACCACCCCGGGCGCGGCGGTCGCCCGCGGCACCGTGCTGGTGGTGCTGGAGGCGATGAAGACGGTGTTCCGCCTGACCGCCCCTGCCGACGGGGTGGTGGCATCCCTGGGCTGCCACGTCGGCGAGGCGGTGGCGGAAGGACAGGTGCTGGTGGGTTTTGCCGTCGCCGAGGCGGAGGGACCGGCTTGACGGGGCCGGCAGGGGCGCCCTATTTGCCGGCCATCCGGATGGCGGCGTAGCTCAGCGGTAGAGCAGGGGAATCATAATCCCTTGGTCGGTGGTTCAAATCCGCCCGCCGCTACCATCCCGCCTCCTCCCCCCGAGGGAAGCCTTCCCTGATGGCACGTCATTTTAATCTTGCCAACCAGGCCGCAATGTCCTA
>JAKBCO010000084.1:2886-12446 GCA_021807785.1 Pseudomonadota bacterium | reverse complement strand
TGCTGCGGCGGCGGTGAACCCGCGCTATAGTGCCGGCCGCGATCCCATCACCCCGGAACCGCCGATGTCCGATCTCGCTGTCCCCGTCGTGTCCGCCCCCGCGCATCCGGTGCCTCCGGGTCTTATCGATCGCGCCTTTCGCCGGCTTGCCGCGGTCTGGCGCGACATGGCCGCCGCGATCGGCCCCGAGGAGGACGGCAGCGTCGAGGCGCAGATCCGCGCCTGCCTCGACGGCCGCGGCGGCGAGGTCTCGGCGCGCAACCGCGCCGCTCGGCTGGCCGAGACCTATCTGCGCGGCGATACCGCGGCACGGCGGGACTTCCTGCGCACCCTGGCCGGCTTCGATTCCGACCCCGACGTCGTCGCGCGCGCCTATGACGCGGTGCGCGAAGCCGCCGACCCGGCCGAGCGCGCCGCCGCCCAGGCGGCGCTGCGCCGCGCGCTGGAACCGCCGCGGCTGCGCCTGCTCACCCAGTTCACCTCGATCCCCGACGGGCGCAAGTTCCTGGTCGAGCTGCGCGCCTTCCTGCTGGCCGAGCGCGGCAAGGACAAGCTGCTGGCGGCGCTGGAAGGGGATCTGCGCGGTCTGCTGGCGGCCTGGTTCGATATCGGCTTTCTGGAACTGCACCGGATCGACTGGTCGAGCTCCGCCGCCCTGCTCGAGAAGCTGGTGGGCTACGAGGCGGTCCATGAGATCCGCTCCTGGCGCGATCTCAAGAACCGGCTCGATTCCGATCGCCGCTGCTACGCCTTCATCCATCCGCGGATGCCCGGGGAGCCGCTGATCTTCGTGGAAGTCGCGCTGGTCAAGGGGCTGGCGGGCAGCGTGCAGGCGCTGCTGGACGAGAAGGCGCCGTTGCAGGACCCGCATCAGGCCGACACCGCGATCTTCTATTCCATCAGCAACTGCCAGCACGGGCTCTCGGGCATCAGTTTCGGCAATTTCCTCATCAAGCGGGTGGTCGAGGAACTGGCCGGCGAGTTCCGCAACCTCAAGACCTTTGCCACCCTCTCGCCGATTCCCGGGTTCCGCCGCTGGCTCGAACCGCTGCTCGCGGCCGATGAGCCCGGGCTGCTGCTGGAAGCGGAGAGCGCGGCGCTGGCCGCGGCGCTGCCCGGCACCACCCCGCCCGCGGCGGTGCTGGCGGCGATCATCGCCCGTCGCGGCTTCTGGCGCGATCCGGCGCTGCGCCGCGCCGCCGAGCCCGCGCTGCTGCGGCTCGCGGCGCGCTATCTGCTGCGCGAGGGCAAGGACAAGCGCGCCCTCGATCCGGTGGCGCATTTCCACCTCTCGAACGGGGCGCGGGTGGAACGGGTCACGCTGGCCGCCGATACTTCGGAAAAGGGACATAAGGCGAGCGCCACCATGATGGTGAACTATCTCTACGATCCGGCGAAGATCGACGCCTTCCACGAGGATTACGCGGGCGAGGGCAAGCGCAACGCCGCCGCCGAGCTGCGCCGCGGCCAGGCGCGCGGCTGGAAGCTGGTGGGGGGCGGGGCATGAACGTCATCGCCCCGCCGCCGGCGGACGAGCATATCCGCCTGCTGCACCAGATCGAGCGCAAGCTGCTCTGGCTCTCGGCGTGGATGGTACACAACGCGAACCATCTGCGGCCCAATCGCGACGGGCTCAAGGTGGGCGGGCACCAGGCGTCCTGCGCCTCGGTGATCTCGATCATGACCGCGCTTTATTTCGAGATCGCGCGGCCGGAGGACCGGATCGCGGTGAAGCCGCACGCGGGGCCGGTCTTTCACGCCATCAACTACCTGTTCGGCCGCCAGAACGTGGAAAAGATGACGGGGCTGCGCCAGCTGGGCGGGGTGCAGCCCTATCCGTCGCGGGTCAAGGACGGGGCGGAGGTGGATTTCTCCACCGGCTCGGTCGGGCTCGGCGTCGCCATGACCACCTTCGCCGCGCTGATGGCCGATTACGCGCGGCTGCACGAGCTTTCGCGCCCCGGGCTGGCGGCCGGGCGGCACATCGCCATCGCCGGCGACGCCGAGCTCGATGAGGGCAACATCTACGAGGCCCTGCTGGAAGGCTGGAAGCACGATGTCCGCAACGTCTGGTGGGTGGTGGACTACAACCGCCAGAGCCTCGATTCGGTGGTGCCGGACCGCTTGTTCGGCCGCATCGAGGGCCTGTTCCGCGACATGGGCTGGAACGTCGTCACCATCAAATACGGGCGCAGGCTGGAAGCCGCCTTCGCCCGCCCGGGCGGGGAGGCGCTGCGGCGCTGGATCGACGATTGCCCGAACAGCCTCTACTCGGCGCTGACCTTCCAGGGTGGCGCGGCGTGGCGGGCGGCGCTGCTGGCCGAGCTCGGCCGCACGAGCGGGATGCGCGCGATCCTCGATCCGCTGTCCGACGATGAATTGGCCGCCCTGATGACCAATCTCGGCGGCCACGACATCGAGACCCTGATCGATACGTTCCGCGCCGCCGATGCCGAGGGCGACCAGCCGACCTGCTTCATCGCCTACACCGTGAAGGGCATGGGCCTGCCCTTCGCCGGCCACAAGGACAACCACGCCGGGATGATGACGCCCGAGCAGATGGAAGGGTTCCGGGCCAGCATGGGCATCCGCCCGGGCCATGAATGGGACCGATGGGAGGGGCTGGAGGCCGACCCCGAGGCGCTGGAGGGGCTGGTTCGGGCCGCCCCCTTCGCCACCAGCCTGGCCCCGGAGGGACGCGCCCTGCGGGCGCCGACGGTCGCGGTGCCGGCGGTGCTGCCGGCGCCGAAATCCGCCGGCAGGCGGATGTCCACCCAGGGCGGGTTCGGCGAGATCCTGGCCGAGCTCGGCCGCGGCCAGGGGGACTACCGCGACCTCGCGGCGCATATCGTCACCACCAGCCCGGATGTCACCGTCTCGACCAATCTGGGGCCGTGGGTGAACCGGCGCGGCATCTTCGACCGGCACACCCGCAACGACGTGTTCCGCGACGCCAAGCTCGCCTCCGCCCAGCGCTGGGGGATGTCGCCCAAGGGCCAGCATGTCGAGCTCGGCATCGCCGAGCAGAACCTGTTCCTGCTGCTGGGCGCGGCCGGCCTGGCGCACGCCATGACCGGGGCGCGGCTGCTGCCGATCGGCACCGTCTATGATCCCTTCGTCAATCGCGGCCTCGATGCGCTGATCTATGCCTGCTACCAGGATGCGCGGTTCCTGCTGGTCTCCACGCCCTCGGGCCTGACCCTGGCGCCGGAGGGCGGGCAGCACCAGTCGGTCAACACGCCGCTGATCGGCATGGCCGCCGACCGGCTGGCGAGTTTCGAACCCGCGCATGTCGATGAGCTGGCGATCCTGCTGCGCCATGCGCTTTCGCATATGCAGGCGCCGGACGGCTCGGCGGTCTGGCTGCGGCTGTCCACCCGCCAGTTGTCGCAGCCGGAACGGGAGCTGGATGCGGCGGCGGTGATCGCGGGCGGGCACTGGGCGGTGCCGCCGGCGCCGGGGGCGCCGATCGCGCTCGCCTATCAGGGGCCGGTGGCGGAAGAGGCGATGGCGGCCTTCGCCGAGCTCGCCGCCGAGGTGCCGGGCGCCGGGCTGCTGGCGATCACCAGCCCGGACCGGCTGCACGCCGGCTGGCTGGCGGCAGGACGGGCGCGGCGCGGCGGGGACCGTGGGGCGGTTTCGCATGTGGAACGCCTGCTGGCGCCGCTTGCCGCCGGGGCGGCGCTGGTGACGGTGCTGGACGGGCATCCGGCGACCCACGCCTGGCTGGGCGCGGTGCGTGGGCAACGGGTGGTGCCGCTGGGACCGGACCGGTTCGGCCAGGCCGGGGATATCCCCGATCTCTACCGGGTGTACGGGATGGATACGGATGCGATTCTGGATGCCTGCGCGCAGGCGCTGCTGGGGTGAAGGCAGCGAGTTCCTGACGCGCGAGCCATAGGCGCCGGCCGCCGCTCCCCGAGGCCGCCAGCGGCGGCCAGCGCCGATCCGGACTTCACATATCCGTGACCCTCCGGATGGCGGATGCGGCGGGCGAGCGGTGATGCCCCGGATCCGGCCGCCCGCCCCGCGGCGCCGTTTCGTTTCACCGCACGCCGACGCCCGGCGACGGTGAGGATACAACCCGATCCGGCGATGGCGCGGGGGGGCGAAATCGGCGATAAGGCGGCGCCCCGATCCGTCGGCAACCCAGGGAGACCGGACATGGACGTCGCCACCATCGACCAGCAATACAGCCAGCTGCAGACCCAGGCCCAGCAGACGGTGCAGAACCTGACCACGCTGGCCGGCAAGTTGCAGGACGCCGCCAAGGGCGGCAACACGGATGCCCGCGAATGGCTGCTCGATCTGCGCGAGATCGCCCTGGCGATGCAGGCCGAGCAGAACCAGGTGGGTGCGCTGCTCACCGCGGTGCATGGCTTCGTCGCCAACCAGAGCCAGGCGGTGACCTCGGTGCCCGCGGCCGGGGCCGGCTGGGGCGCGCCGGTGCCGGGCGCGCCGCCCCAGGGCTACCCGCAGCAGCAGCCCGGCTATCCGCCGGCCGGCCAGCCGCCGGGCGGCTACCAGGGCCAGGGCGGCGGGCTCGGCGGGATGCTGGGCGGCTTCCTCAATTCCGGCTTCGGCCGCGCCATCGAGATGGGCGCCGGGTTCGGGATCGGCAGCGACGTCATCAACAAGATTTTCTGACCGCGGCGCGGGCGCGGCAGGGGTTCGTTAACCAAGCCGCGCCCATGCTGGCGGCATGACCGCCGATCCTCGTCAGGACGAGGTGCGCGCCATGCGCGAACGCCTCGCCCGTCACTTGGCCGATCTGCACCGCGTCCAGCTGGCGCTGGCCGAGGATTCGCGGGCCCTCAAGCGCTTCACCACCGAAGGCGAACCGGCGGTGGAGATCGATCTGGCGGCGGAGATGCTGGAACAATACCTGGCCGCGTCGAGCGCGTTTCTGGAGAACATGCGCGGGCGGTTCGAGGCGCGGCTGGCGCTGCTGCGGCGCGGCGAGCCGGCGCAAGGGTTGCGGCGGGAGGATGCGCCCGGCCATGGCGCGTTCTGGCTGTCCTTCTCGCGCCTCTGCGCCGTGCTGCGCCGGGCGGGGCGAGCGGCGGAGACGTGAACATTCCGGCCGGTCGATGGTAATCTCCCCCCGCTTGGGAGAACGTCCATGGCCAATCCTGCCTATCTGCGCGGCCTCGACCGCAACGAAGCCAATTTCGTGCCGCTCAACCCGGTGACGTTCCTCGAACGCGCCGCCGCGGTGCATCCGGGCCGCCTCGCCGTGGTCCATGGCGCGCGCCGCTTCACCTGGGCCGAGACCTATGCGCGCTGCCGCCGCCTCGCCTCGGCACTGGCGCGCGCGGGCATCGGCCGCGGCGACACCGTCGCGGTCATCGCCCCCAACGTGCCGGCGATCTACGAGGCGCATTTCGGCGTGCCGATGCTGGGCGCGGTGCTGAACACGCTGAATACAAGGCTGGACGCCGAGACCCTGGCCTTCATGCTGCGCCACGGCGGCGCCCGGGTGCTGATCACCGACCGCGAGTTCTCCCCCGTCATCGCCCGCGCCCTGGCGCTGCTGGAGGAGAAGCCGCTGGTGATCGACATCGATGATCCCGAGGCCGGAGGCGGGGCGCTGCTGGGGGCGATGACCTACGAGGCGTTCCTGGAAACCGGCGATCCCGGCTATGCCTGGGCCAACCCGCCCGACGAGTGGGATGCGATCTCCTTGAACTACACCTCCGGCACCACCGGCGATCCGAAGGGCGTGGTCTATCACTATCGCGGCGCCTATCTGAACGCGCTGGCCAACATCGTCGGCTGGGACCTGCCGCGCCATGCGGTGTATCTGTGGACGCTGCCGATGTTTCATTGCAACGGCTGGTGCTTTCCCTGGACCTTGGCCGAGCGCGCCGGCACCAATGTCTGCCTGCGCCGGGTGGAGGGGGCGGCGATCTGGCGGGCGATCCGTGACCACGGCGTCACCCATATGTGCGGCGCGCCGATCGTCTATGCCACCGCGATCAACGCCCCGGCGGATCTGCGCGGCGGGATCGGCCATCGCATCGCCGGGCAGGTGGCCGGCGCCGCGCCGCCGGCGGCGATCATCGCCGGGGCCGAGGAAGCCGGCATCGACCTCACCCATGTCTATGGGCTGACCGAGACCTATGGCCCGGCCGCGCTCTGCCCCAAGCAGCCGGAATGGGAGGCGCTGCCGCTCGACGCGCGCGCCGAACGCAACGGCCGCCAGGGGGTGCGGGTGGCGATGCAGGAGGCGATGACGGTGCTGGACCCGGCGACGATGGCGCCGGTTCCCGCTGACGGGCAGACCATGGGCGAGATCATGTTCCGCGGCAACATCACCATGAAGGGCTACCTGTCCAATCCCGCGGCGAGTGCCGCCGCCTTCGCCGGCGGCTGGTTCCATACCGGGGATCTCGCCGTCACCCAGCCCGACGGCTATGTGAAGATCCGCGATCGGTCGAAAGATGTGATTATTTCGGGTGGCGAGAACATCTCCTCGCTGGAGGTGGAGGAGGTGCTCTATCGGCATCCGGCGGTGATGAGTGCGGCGGTGGTCGCCGAGCCGGATCCGAAATGGGGGGAGACGCCCTGCGCCTTCGTGGAACTCAAGCCCGGTGCCGCGGTGACCGAGGACGAGCTGCGCGGGTTCGCCCGCGGCCACCTGGCCGGATTCAAGCTGCCGAAGCGGTTCGTGTTCGGCGAGCTGCCGAAGACCTCCACCGGGAAGATCCAGAAATTCGTGCTGCGCGAGCGGGCGCGTTCGGCGGCGGCGATCAGCTGACGGGCTATCGCGCGATCGCCCCCAGCAACGCATCGAGGCGCAGCCGCCCGGCCTCGGTCGCGCGCAGCCCGGCCCCATCGCGGATCAGGTAGCCCTCGGCGATCGCGGCCGCGGTCATGCCCGGCTCCAGCGCCGCGTCGAGCGCGACCCCGGTGCGGGCGGCGAAGCGCGCGGGATCGATCCCCTCGGCCAGCCGCAGCCCCATCAGCAGCGCCTCCCGTGCCGCGTCCCGGGGCGGGATCGGGGTCGCTTCGGCGGTGCCGTGCCCCTCCCGCTCCACCCGCGCCGCCCAGGCCTCCGGGGCGCGGTGGCGGCGGGTCGCGTACGGGCGGCCGTCGCGCGGCACCCGCCCATGCGCGCCGGGGCCGATGCCGGCGTAGTCCTGGTAGCGCCAACCGGCCAGGTTGTGACGCGATTCCGCGCCGGCGGCGGCGTAGTTGGAGATTTCGTAAGCAGAAAGACCGTATCGCCCGGCCTCCTCGGCGGTCGCTGCGTAGAGCGCGGCGGCGGCATCCGCGTCCGGCACGCGGATTTCGCCGCGGGCGGCGCGAAGGGCGAAGCCGGTGCCCGGCTCGATGGTGAGCTGGTAGGCCGAGAGGTGATCGGCCGCCAGCGCCAGCGCCGCGCGCAGCTCGGCCCGCCAGGCGGCTTCGGTCTGGTCGGGGCGGGCGTAGATCAGGTCGAAGGAGATGCGGGGGAACATCCGCCGCGCCAGCGCCAGGGCCGCGACCGCTTCGGCGGCCGAGTGCAGGCGGCCGAGGAAGCGGAGTGCCGTATCGTCGAGGCTTTGCACCCCGAGCGAGACCCGGTTGACGCCGGCGGCGCGGTAGCCGGCGAAGTTTTCGGCCTCGACCGAGGACGGATTGGCCTCGAGGGTGATTTCGAGGCCCGGGACCGGGTCGAACCAGCGGGCGGCGTCATCGATCAGGGCGCCGACGGTGGCCGGCGTCATCAGGCTGGGGGTGCCGCCGCCGAAGAAGATGGAGGTCAGGCGGCGGCGGCCGAGCCGGCCAGCCTCATCGGCGAGCTCGCGCCGGAGCGCTGCGGCGAAGCGCGGCTGGTCGATCGCCTCGCGGACATGGGAGTTGAAGTCGCAATAGGGGCACTTGGCGAGGCAGAACGGCCAGTGGATGTAGAGCGCGAGCGGTTCCACCGGCGATCAGAAATCGATGCAGCGGCCCTTGCGTTCCCAATCGCCATAGCGGGTGGGTTCGGGTCCCGGCGGGCCGCCGGTTTCCTTGGTGGGGGCCGGGGCCTGCGGAGGGTCCTTGGGGGCGGGGGGCGGGGCAGGCGGGGCGGGCGGTTGCATAACGGGGAGATAGGGCGGCGGGGCAGGGGGGGCAAGCCGCGCCCCCTGGACAGCGCCACCACCCCGCCGCCACACTCGGCCAACCCCGAGGAGCGTCCCCCATGGCCATCATCGACTGCCAGGTCCACGCCTATGAGGCGAACACCCCGCGCCGTCCCTGGCACAGCGTGCCGAACTGGCCCGATCACGTCACCGGCGACGAGATGGTCGCGGCGATGGACGCGGTCGGCGTCGATGGCGCGATCTTCATCTCCGCCTTCGGCCTCTATCAGTATGACGGCAGCTACGCGGTGGAGGTGCAGCGCGCGCATCCCGACCGTTTCGCCATCGTCAAGCCGGTCAATCCCGACGATCCGGCGGTGGCCGACGTGATCGCCGAGTGGAAGCGCGTTCCCGGCGCGGTCGGCGTGCGCATCATGCTGCCGGCGGAGACGAAGCGGGCGGCCGACGATCCGGGTCTCGACCGGATCGCGCGTGCGGCGGGGCGGCTCGACCTGCCGGTCAACATCCTGTGCTGGGGCAATCTCGAGGTCGGCACCGCGCTGATCGATCGCCATCCCGGCACCCGTTTCATCATCGACCATCTGGGCATCATGCAGCCGCGCGTGCCGCCGGCGCCGCCCGAACCCTGGGCCGATCTGCCGAAGGTGCTGGAGCTGGCGAAGCGGCCGAACGCGGTCATCAAGGTCTCGGGCGCCTGCACCTTGTCGCATCGCCCCTATCCGTTCGACGACATCTGGGACCCGCTGGCGCGCGTCTTCGAGGCCTGGGGGTTCGAGCGCTGCCTGTGGGGCACCGACTGGACCCGCGCCTTCGCGGTGGTGAACTACGAACAGGCGGTCACCCCGTTCCGCATGACCGACCGGCTGAACGCGGGCGAGCGGGCGATGCTGATGGGCGGCGCCTGCGCCAAAGCCTATGGCTGGTCCCCGGCCGGGCGGTAGCCGGGGCGGGTTTGGCGGGCGCGCGCGTCGGGCCTAACGTGGCGGCAGAACCGGAGGATCGCCCGATGTCGCGCACCGTCGCCCGCCTACTCGCCGAAACCCTGCAATCCCATGACGTGGACCGCATCTTCTGCGTGCCCGGGGAGAGCTATATCGGCCTCACCAACGCGCTCTCAGACATGAACGCGATCCAGCTGATCGTCTGCCGCCACGAGGCGGGGGCGGCGTTCATGGCGGTGGCTGACGGGCGGCTGCGCCCGCGCGCCGGGGTGGCGATGGTCTCGCGCGGGCCCGGGCTGTCCAACGCGATGGTGGCGATCCATTCCGCCTTCCACGATGCGACGCCGCTGGTGGTGCTGGTGGGCCAGGTGGAGCGGGCCGATTTCGGCCGGATGGCGTTGCAGGAGCAGAACTACAGCAAGCTGCTGGCCGACGTGACCAAGGCGGTGATCGAGGTGAACGAGCCGGTGCAGGCCGCGGAGGCGCTGGCCCGCGCCTTCCATCTGGCCGAGGCCGGCACCCCGGGGCCGGTGGCGGTGATCCTGCC
>JAKBCO010000084.1:0-2786 GCA_021807785.1 Pseudomonadota bacterium | reverse complement strand
TCGGATGCCGGCAATTTCGGCTCGTTCATCCATCGCTACATCGGCTTCAAGCCGGGGCAGATGTTCCTGTCCTCGGTGGTCGGCGCGATGGGGTCGGGGATGCCGATGGCGGTGGCGGCGGCGCTGCGCCGGCCGGGGACGCAGGTGGTGGCGTTCCTGGGCGATGGCGGGGCGTTGATGATGGGCAACGAGATCGCCACCGCGATGCAGTATGGCGTGGCGCCGGTGATGATCATCTCCGACAACGGGATGTATGGCACGATCGGGATGCACACCCATGTCCGCTATCCCGGCCGGCCATTCATGAGCACGATGCGGCTGACCAACCCCGATTTCGCCGCCTGGGCCCGCAGCTTCGGCGCCGAGGGGATCACCGTGCGGACCGAGGCCGAGGTGGAACCGGCGATCGCGCACGCGCTTTCGCTGCGCCCGCGGCCGGTGGTGGTGCACTGCCTGACCTCGGCGCTGCAGATGAGCGCGTGGCGGCGCTACGATCGCGGCGAGCGGTTGCCGTGAGAGCTGGTTCCGATCCGCCCGGATCGCATCCGCCCGTTCACGCCAGCCGCAGCGCGATCGAGCTTGCGTGCGCGTCCAGCCCCTCGGCCTCGGCCAGGGCCACCGCCGCCGGCCCGACCGCGGCCAGCGCCGCCCGGTCGGCCCGCACCCAGGTGGTGCGCTTGAGGAAGTCATAGACCGAGAGACCGGAGGAGAACCGCGCGGTGCGCCCGGTCGGCAGCACATGGTTGGGACCGGCGACGTAATCGCCCACCGCCTCCGGACACCAGGGCCCCAGGAAGATCGCGCCGGCATGGCGCACCTGGGCGAACACCGGATCGGGGTCGGCCAGCAGCAGCTCGAGGTGCTCGGGGGCGAGGCGGTTGACCAGCCCCGTCGCCTCGGTCCAGTCGCGGACCAGGATGATCGCGCCATGCGTCTCCCACGACGCGCCGGCGATCGCCCGGCGGGGGAGGCTGGGCAGGGCGGCGGCCACCGCGGCGGCCACCGCGTCGGCGAAGCCGGCGTCGTCGGTCAGCAGGATGGATTGCGCGGCCTCGTCGTGCTCGGCCTGCGCCAGCAGGTCCATCGCCACCAGCTCCGGCCGGTTGGCGGCATCGGCCAGGATCACCACCTCCGACGGGCCGGCGATGGAATCGATGCCGACCCGGCCGAACACCTGTCGCTTGGCCTCGGCCACATAGGCGTTGCCGGGGCCGACGATGCGGTCCACCGCGGCGATGGAGGCGGTGCCATAGGCCAGCGCGCCCACCGCCTGGGCGCCGCCGATGCGGTAGATCTCATGCACCCCGGCGCGATGCGCGGCGGCCAGGATCAGCGGGTTGGTGACCCCGTCGGGGGTGGGCACGCACATCGCCACCCGCCCCACCCCGGCGATGCGCGCCGGGATGGCGTTCATCAGCACCGAGGACGGGTAGGCTGCCTTGCCCCCCGGCACGTAGAGCCCGACCGCGTCGAGCGGCGTCCAGCGCATCCCGAGCGTGAGCCCCGCGGCATCGGTGGTGGCCAGATCGGCCGGCAACTGGGCGCGGTGGAACGCCTCGATCCGCCCGGCGGCGAAATCGAGCGCGGCGGCGAGCGGGGCGGGGATGGCGGCGACCGCGCGGGCGATCTCCTCGGCGCCGATCCGCAGCGTGTCCGGGGTCAGGGTGAGGCGGTCGAACCGCGCGGTGGCGGCGATCACCGCGGCATCGCCCCGGGCGCGCAGATCGGCCAGGATGGCGGCGACCGCGGCATCGACGGCCTCGGTGGTCTCGCGGGCCATGCCGAGCAGGGCCTGGAAACGGGTGGGGAAGGCCGGATCGGCGGTGGAGAGGCGGATCATGCCGGGCGGGTCAGGCCAGCGCGGCGCGGAAGCGGGCGATCCAGGCGCCGATCGCCTCCGGGCGGGTCTTGAGGGCGGTGCGGTTGACGATCAGCCGGGAGGTGACCTCGGCGATGGTCTCGGTCTCCACCAGCCCGTTGGCCTTCAGGGTGGAGCCGGTCTGCACCAGGTCCACGATCAGGCGGGAGAGGCCGAGGCCGGGGGCGAGTTCCATCGCCCCCGACAGCGCCACCACTTCGGCCTGGATGCCGCGTGTGGCGAAATGGCGGCGGGTGACGGCGGGGTATTTGGAAGCGACGCGCACGCTGGACCAGCGCGCCGGATCGTCGCTGCCAGCGGTGGCGGCGGGTTCGGCCACCGCGATGCGGCAGCGGCCGATGCCGAGGTCGAGGGGCGCGTAGATCTCCGGGTAGTCGAACTCCATCAGCACATCCGCCCCGCAGATGCCGATTTCGGCGGCGCCGAAGGCGACGAAGGTGGCGACATCGAACGGGCGGACGCGCACCACGTCGAGGCCGGGGTCGTTGGTGGGGAAGCGCAGCCGGCGGGAGGATTCGTCGGCGTAGTCGGCGGCCGGGACGATGCCGGCGCGCGCGAGCAGGGCGCCGCATTCGGCGAGGATGCGGCCTTTCGGCAGGGCGAGGATCAGGGGGGCATCCACCGCCGCTTCGGGGACGGGGGCGGGGAAGGCGGCGGTCATGCGGCGGGGCTCCGGGGCGGGTGGCGGGGTTATAGCGGCGGGACGGCGGGTGGGGGAGGGGGGAAAGAGCGGCGACTGCTCCGCCAGGTCCCACCGGCGAAGCTCCGGCACACCTGCGCGTCCGGCTATTTGCCGATGCAGAAGCGGCTGAAGATGGCGCCCAGCACCGTTTCGGCATCCACCGCGCCAGTGATCGCCCCGAGCGCGCGCAGGGCCTGGCGCAGTTCCTCGGCCCGCAGCTCGGGC
>JAKBCO010000325.1 GCA_021807785.1 Pseudomonadota bacterium | reverse complement strand
CGCCGGGGCCGGAGGCGCGCAGGAAATGCTCGCTCAGCGCGGCGGGATCGATCGTCACCCCCGGCGCCAGCTCCAGCCCGGCCATCTCAGAGCCTGAAAAACAATCGAACTCGTGAAAGAACGCCCGTTGTCATTGCTCGGGTTTTCGGGCGGTTTTGGCGGTTGACGGGCATTCTTTCACAAACTTTCAGCGTCCGAAGCGGCGGTCGCGTGACTGGAAGGTGCGGATCGCGCGCAAGAGGTCGATGCGCCGGAACTCCGGCCAGAACACGTCGGTGAAATGGAACTCCGAATAGACGCTCTGCCAAAGCAGGAAGCCCGAGAGGCGCAGTTCGCCGGAGGTGCGGATGATGAGGTCGGGGTCCGGCAGCCCGGGCGCATAGAGATGCCGCCCGATCGCCTCCGGCGTCACCGCCGCGGCGGTTTCAGCAGGAGTGAGCCCACGGGCCGCGCAATCGGCGAGCAGCGAACGCATGGCATCCGCGATCTCCTCCCGCCCGCCGTAATTGGCGGCGATGGTCAGCGTCATCTGCCGATTGCTGGCGGTGGCCTGGCCGGCGCGGGCGAGGGCGGCGGCCAGCGAGGCGGGCAGCAGATCGAGCCGGCCGATCGCGTTCACCCGCACGCCGAGGCGATGGATGCGCGGATCGGCGGCCAACTGGTTCATCTTGGCCTCGATCGCACCCATGATGCCGGAGAGCTCCTCGGCCGGGCGGGCCAGATTATCGGTGGAGCAGACCCAGAGCGTGACCGCGCGCACGCCCAGGGCGGCGCACCAGTCCAGCACGTCGTCCAGCTTGCCGGCGCCGCGGTCGTAGATGGCGCGGAAGTCGGACACGCCGATCTCGCGCGCGTGGCGGCGGTTGCCGTCCAGGATGATGCCGATATGGCGCGGCATCGGCCCGGCGCGCACCTCGCGCAGAAGCCGGGTCTCGTAGAGCCCATAGACCGCCCGCCGCAGCAGCCGGCGCAACCGGCGCAACCGGTGCGGCAGGGCGGGGGCGGATGCGGCCTGGGTGTCGCGCCCGGTGGCGAGGCTTTGGCCCATCATTCCGCCGCGGTCAGGGCGCTCACCCGCCACGCCAGCTGGTGTTCGCTGCCATGGGCCATCGGCACCACTTCCTCGCGCTGGAGCGGGATCAGCGTGGCGCGGTCCAGCCACCACAACGTGTCCGTGTGTACCCCGCGGCCGGCATCGGTGTGGCGTTCCACGCGCAGCAGCAAGGTGGCGTGGGGAACGCCGTCCAGCGTCAGGGTGGGATCGCCGACATGGATGAAGGTGACGGAATGCCACAGCGCGAGCGGTCCGGCACCGGCCAGGGGCGCGGTGGCTGCGGTGCCCACCGGGCCGACCAGCACCCGGCGGATGGCCGCGCGCTCGGCCGGGCTGCCGCCGGCGAACGTGCCGTCGCCCCAGAAGCCCAGGAAATAGTGATAGGTCTGCCCGTTGATGCGGCGCAGGCAGGTCTCGGGGTGCTTCGCCACCGCCCCGGCGAAGGCCACCCGCACGCCGGTGTTGAGCTCGGCCACCACCCCGGAGGGGCAGGGCGGGATGCTGGCCAGCCCATCGGTCGGGTCCGGTGGGGGATGGAGGCGGCTCAATCGGTCCGTTGCCCCGGGCACCTGGCAGCCGGCCAGGGTGAGCGCGAGCAGCAGCCCGACCATCGCCCGCGCCATGGCTCAGACCCGCATCGGCATCAGGACATAGAGTGCCGAGGCGTCGGCGGCGTCCTGCACCACGGTGGGGGCGGCGCCGTCGGCGAAGCGGAACTCCACCCGCTCGCCGATCTGATCGGTGATGTCGCTGAGGTAGCGCGCCTGGAAGCCGATTTCGAGGGCGGAGGAATCGTAGGAGACGCGTCCCTCGTCGAGCTCTTCCTGCGCGTCGCCCTGGTCGGGCGAGGAGGCGGACAGCACCAGCAGGTTGTGCGACATCGCCAGCTTCACCGGCCGGGTGCGCTCGGCGGAGATGGCGGCGACCCGGGCCACCGCGTCGGCGAACTCCTTCTTGCCGACCCGCAGCACCTTGTCGTTCTTGGTCGGGATGACGCGGTCGTATTCGGGGAAGGTGCCGTCGATCAGCTTGCTGGTCAGGCGGACGGCGTCGATGGTGAACTGGATGCGGGTATCCGACAGCGCCACTTCCACCGCGCCCTGGACTTCGTCCAGGAGCTTACGGAGTTCCAGCACCGTCTTGCGCGGCACGATGACGCCGGGCATGGCGCCGGCGCCTTCGGGCAGCGGTTCCTCCACCCGGGCCAGGCGGTGGCCGTCGGTGGCGACGCCGCGCAGCACCTTCGCGCCATCGGATTCGGTGGCGTGCAGATAGATGCCGTTGAGGTAGTAGCGGGTTTCCTCGGTGGAGATGGCAAACCTTGTGCGGTCGATCAGCCCGCGCAGCGCCTGGGCCGGCAGCTGGAAATGATGCGGCAGGGCGCCGGCGGTCATGGACGGGAAATCCTCGACCGGGAGCACCACCAGCGAGGTGGCGAAACGGCCCGAGCGCAGGGTGAGCTGGGCGTCTCCGCCGGCGTGTTCGAGCTCGACCTCGGCCCCGTCCGGCAGCTTGCGGACGATCTCATACAGCGTGGCGGCGGGCGCGGTGGTGGCGCCGTTGCGGCTGACGGTGGCCGGCACCTGCTCGACCACCGCGATCTCCATATCGGTGGCGGTCAGGGTCAGCGCGCCGTCGCGCACCGCGATCAGGACGTTGGCCAGGATCGGGATGGTGTTGCGCTTCTCGACCACGCTTTGCACATGAGCGAGCGCCTTCAGCAGGGCGGCGCGGTCGGCCTTCAATTTCATGCAGTGACACCCCAAGCGGCCGGCCCCCGAGGCGGGGCGACTCGTATTGCTCAGTCTAGCAAGAG
>JAKBCO010000324.1 GCA_021807785.1 Pseudomonadota bacterium | reverse complement strand
CGTCGCCCGCCGCTAAAGCCCCCCGATCAGGGGACCCCATGCTCGCCATCCAGACCTTCGACAATCGCGCCGGCGGCAATGTCATCTACAAGGCGCTCGCCCACCCGCTGGCGGCCGAGGCGATCGCCCGGCTCTATGCCGCGCTCACCCCGCCGGTGGCGCTTTACGACCCCGAGGGGCTGGCCGCCGCGCTGCTGGCGATGTACCCGGACCTGCCCGGGCCGGCCACGCTCTATGTCCATGCCTCGGAGGCGGTGGGGGCGCGCATCGGCCCGTTCGCGGCGCAGCCGCTCACCGCGCTGCCCGGGTCCGCCCCCGGCACGGTGCTGATCGCGGCCTTCGATGCCGCCCGCCATGCCGCGCGCATCGCCGCCCTGGCCCCGCCCGGCACTCCGGTGGTCAGCCTGGATGCCGCCCGGCTGCCCGAGGCGCTGCTCACCAACCGCGCCCGCTATCTGGACCGGCTGAACTTCGCCACCAATTTCGCCTTCTTCCGCGATCAGGGCGGCATGGCGACGCGGCTGGTCTCGGCCAATTACTGGTCGGGCTACGGGGCCGGGCCGATGCGGCTCTGGCTGCGGCTGTTCGATGCCGCGGGCGGGGTGCTCGAGACCTGGGAGCAGGCGTTGCCGGAGGGGGCGGGCGGCTTCGCGCTCGACAGCCGCGCGATCCGCGCCCGCTTCGGGCTGCCGGCGTTCACCGGCCAACTGTTCCTGCACGCGATCGGCGCCGCCGGGCACGACGTAGTGAAATACGCGCTGGATACCTTCGCCACCGACGGCGGAACCAGCCTGTCCTGCACCCATGACGCCAATGCCTGGCCGTCCGACCGCTTCGCCGGGCTGCCGGCCCCGGGGCCGGGGGAGCGGGTGGTGCTGTGGCTGCAGAACAGCCACGCCGCGCCGATCCCCGCGGGCGCGGTGAGCCTCGATCGGATGGGGGCGGAGCGGCCGGTGGCGCTGCCCGCCGCGCTGGGGCCGTTCGCCACCCTGGCGGTGGATGTGGCCGCGCATCTGCCGGGGCTGGCCTGGCCGGCGCAGATCGAACTCCGCGCCGGGCGGCACGTGGTGCGCCCGCGCTACGAGGTCACGCGCGCCGGACGCACCCGCATCGCGCATGTGAACGTGGAGCGCGCCGATCTCAGCCCCGATCCGGCGATCGCGGCGCTGCCGCCTTCGCTGGGGCGCGGCTTCCTGCTGCCGTTTCCGGTGCTGGATCCGGCGCGGTTCCGCACCCTGATCCTGCCGACGCCGATGGCGACCGCCCAGGACGATCTGCCGCTGCGGCTCGATCTGTTCGATGCGGCGGGGCGGGCGGCGGGGCAGCGCTTCCTCGGCCGGCTGGCGCGGGATCACGCGCTGGCGGTCGATCTCGACGAGTTCCCGGAATTGCGGGAGGGGCATGGCGAGCTGGTCTATGATTTCCGCGACGGCGGCGGGGCGGACGGGTGGATGCACGCGCTGTTCCGCTGGGAGCGGCGGGACAACGGCCATGCCGCGGAATCCAGTTTCGGCGCGCATGTGTTCAATACGGTGATGACCTGGCGCGATGAGCCGCAATCCTATTCCGGGCCGCCGCCGGGGCTTTCGACGCGGCTGTTTCTGCGGCTCGGCGAGGGCGGGCGGCACGGCTTCGCGGTGGTGATCTATCCGGCCTCGGCGCCGTGGGTGGCGCGGTCGGCGACGCGGCTGGTGCTGCACGATGCCGCGGGGGTGGCGCTGGCGGAGCAGGGGCTGGCGATCCCCTGCGGCGGGTCGGCGTTCGTGGACCCTCTGGTGCTGTTCGGCGCCGCGGCCTGCGCGCGGGCGGGCGCCGAGGGGTATGTGCTGATCCGCGATCCCGGCTGCCGGCTGTTCGGCTATCACGGGCTGGAGGACGCGGCGGGTGGGTTCGCGCTGGATCACATGTTCGGGTTCTGACCGCGCAGCGGGTCAGGCGGCGCGGCGGCGCGGGTAGGGGAGGGTGTCCCCGAGCGTCACCGCGAGCTCCGCCGGCGCGGTGAGCGTGCCGAGCACCGCCTCCCCGTCGGTCCAGCGCCAGCGCGCGGTGCCGTCGGTCTCGGGCGCCCACCAGCCGGCGGTGAACGTCGGGTGATCCAGCGGGATCGGCTCGTTGCCCAGCCGCAACGCGCGCACCATGACCCCGAGGCGGCGCTGGTCCTCCAGCCAGGGGGTGGCGTCCTGCGGATAGGCGGCGCGGGAGAGCAGGGTGGCGGGGCCGGCAGGCAGGGCGAAGCGATAGGTCGCGCCGTCGCGGGCGGCGGGGGCCAGGGTGCGTCCGCCGGTGCGTCCTCCGGCGCGCACGGCAAGCGCCGGCTCGGTGGTGAAGCTGGGGGTGGGCACGGGGAACCCCAGCGCCACCGCGCGGTCCGCGAGGCGCCACCAGAGCGGGGCCACGAGCTCGGCCGCGTCGGTGAGCGGGGCGCAGGACGTGGCCAGGCGGCGCGCGGCCTGCGCGGCGGGGTCGTAGAAATCCGGGTGCAGGATCAACGGTTCGGGGGCGTTCTGGAAGATGCCGCGGTTGTTGCAGTCGAGGTAGGATTCCGCAGGGAGACCCTCGGCCAGCAATAGGTCGTGGCTGTCCAGTTCCACGTGATAGTAGGTGATCTTCCGCCGGCGGGTCTCGCGGGTGATGGTGGCACCGTTGACCAGCAGGCGGATCGGGATCAGCCGGCCGCGGTCGAACACCGCATGGTCGGGCGAAAGCAGCAGGTCGCGGGCGGGGATCCCGTCGGCGAAGGCGTCGGCGCGGATGCGGATCGGCTGCGCGCGGCGGGGGTCGGGGTGGCGGGTGAGGTCGATGCTGCGGTGGCCGATCCAGCGCACCGGGCGCAGCGCGCCGCCGGCGGTGCGGAGGAGGTCGCCGGGACGGAGGCGGTCCACCGCGACGGCGCCG
>JAKBCO010000323.1 GCA_021807785.1 Pseudomonadota bacterium | reverse complement strand
GCTGAAGCAGGAGGCCGAGCGGGCGGGCATCCCGATCCTGCCCCCCGACATCAACGCCTCGGCGGCCGATTTCACGGTCGGGCCCGGCGCCGATGGCCGGCTTGCCATACGCTACGCGCTGGCGGCGGTGAAGAAAGTGGGGATCGCGGCGATGGAGGCGGTGGCGGCCGCGCGGAGGCGGCGCCCCTTCGCCGATCTGGCCGATTTCGCCGCCCGGGTCGATCCGCGCCAGCTCAACAAGATGCAGCTCGAGAATCTGATTCGCGCCGGCGCCTTCGATGGCCTCGATCCCAACCGCGCCCGGCTCTTCGGCGCGGCCGAAACCATCCTCCGCCGCGCGCAGGCGACGGCGGCCGAGGCGTCTTCGGGCCAGGCCGGGCTCTTCGGCGCCGCCGGCCGGCCGGAGCCGCTGCGGCTGGCCGAGGCCCAGGACTGGCCATCGTTGGAACGGCTCGGCTACGAGGCCGAGGCGATCGGGTTTCACCTGACCGCGCATCCGCTGGATGCCTATGCCCAGGCGTTGCGCCGGCTGCGCGTGGTGCGCATCGCCGATCTGCCCGCCCGCGCCGGGGCGGGGGAGACGCGGGTGAAGATCGCCGGCACCGTGGTGGCGGTGAAGGAGCGCGCCACCCGCACCGGCAACCGGATGGCCTTCGTGCGGCTGACCGACAGTTCCGGCTCCACCGAGGTCACCGTGTTCTCGGAAGTGCTGCACGCGGCGCGGGAGTTGATTGCGGCGGGCAACAATCTTCTGGTCGGCGCCGAGTTGCAGACCCAGGGCGAGAGCCTGCGCGCGACCGCGCTCGAGATCACGCCGCTGGAACGCGCCGCCGCGGCGGCCGGCGCCGGCATCCGGGTGTGGCTCGCCGAGACCGCGACGCTGGACCCGATCCGCGCCGTGCTTTCCCGCGGCGCCGGCGGGCGTGGGCGGGTCTTCCTGCTGGCGCGCACCGACGCCGAGCGGCGGGTGGAGCTCGCGCTGCCCGGCGGGTTCGGCGTGACCCCGGCGCTGATCCAGGCGCTGGGGCAGCTGCCCGGGGTGGAGCGGGTGGAGGATCTCTGAGGTGAGCGCGCCCGACCATGCGCTGGTGCTGTTTTCGGGCGGGCAGGATTCCGCCACCTGCCTCGCCTGGGCGCTGGCGCGCTATCCGCATGTGGAGACGGTGGGCTTCGCCTATGGCCAGCGCCACGCGGTGGAGCTGGACTGCCGGGCGCCGCTGCGCGACGGGATGGCGCGGATGGCCGACTGGGGCAAGCGGCTCGGGGACGATCATGTGATCGCGCTCGATGCGGCGATGGCGGCGGTGGGGGCGACCGCGCTCACCGCCGAGCAGGAGATCGCGCTGGGCGCCGACGGCTTGCCCAACACCTTCGTGCCGGGGCGCAATCTGTTGTTCCTGACCCTGGCGGCAGCGATCGCGTATCGGCGTGGCCTGCGGCGGATCGTCGCCGGGATGTGCGAGACCGACTATTCCGGCTACCCCGATTGCCGCGACGATACCATCAAGGCGATGCAGGTCGCGCTCAATCTGGGGCTGGCGCACCGGTTCGTCATCGAAACGCCGCTGATGTGGCGCGACAAGGCGGCCACCTGGGCGTTGGCCGAGGCGCTGGGCGGGGGGCCGCTGGTGGCGCTGATCGAGGAAGCGTCGCATAGTTGCTACCTGGGCGATCGGTCGCGCCGGCACCCGTGGGGCCATGGCTGCGGAACCTGCCCGGCCTGCGCGTTGCGCCGCGACGGCTGGCAACGCTGGAAGGGGAGGCCATGAGCGAGCAGGTGAGCCTGGCCGATTTCGAGCGGCTGGATATCCGGGTCGGCACGGTGGTGGACGCGGCGCTGCTGGAAGGCGCGCACAAGCCGGCGATTCGGCTGGTGATCGATTTCGGGGCGGAGCTGGGGCGGCGGACGTCCTCGGCGCAGATCACCGTGCATTACCGGCCCGATCAGCTGATCGGGCGGCAGGTCTGCGCGGTGGTGAATTTCCCGCCGCGGCGGATCGCGGGGTTCCAGAGCGAGGTGCTGACGCTGGGGATGCCGGACGCAGACGGGGCGGTGGTGCTGATCCGGCCGGATTTTCATGTGCCGGACGGGGGGCGGTTGTTCTGAGGCGTCGCCGCCGCCTTGGCCGCGGTGTAGAACGCACCGACATCTCCGGAGCCCGCCCATGCTGCTCGGCGCCATCGCCGATGATTTCACCGGCGCCACCGACCTCGCCGCCATGCTGGTCCGCCACGGCATGACCGCGGTGCAGACCATCGGCATTCCCGAGGGCCCCGCGCCGGACGCCGACGCGGTCGTGGTCGCCCTCAAGACCCGCACCGCCCCGCCCGCGCAGGCGGTGGCGGAAAGCCGCGCCGCGCTCCTCTGGCTGCGCGCCGCCGGGGCGCGGCAGATCTTCTTCAAATACTGCTCCACCTTCGACAGCACCGAGGCCGGCAATATCGGCCCCGTCGCCGACGCGCTCCTGCGCGATCTCGGCGCCGGCTTTGCTCTCGCCTGTCCCGCCTTCCCCGCTAATGCCCGCAGCGTCTTCCAGGGGCACCTCTTCGTCGGCAGCGCGCTGTTGAGCGAATCCGGGATGGAACATCATCCGCTGACCCCGATGACCGACCCCAATCTGGTGCGCGTGCTCTCGCGCCAGACCGACGGCACGGTGGGGCTGGTGCCTTACGCCACCGTGGCGCTTGGGGCGGAGGCGATCCGCCGCGCCATGACCGCGCTCGCCGAGCAGGGCCGCCGCTACGCCATCGTCGATGCGGTGGACGATGCGCAGCTGCACGCGATCGGCCATGCCGCCGCCGCCCATCCGCTGGTGACCGGCGGCTCCGGCGTGGCGATGGGGCTGGCAGAGAATTTCCGCGCCGCCTTGCTGCTGCCCCGGCGTGACGACCCCGCGG
>JAKBCO010000322.1 GCA_021807785.1 Pseudomonadota bacterium | reverse complement strand
TGGTTCCGTCGAGTGTCCAGCCCAGCCAGCAGGCCATGAACACCAGCCATTGATAGCGCGAAAAGCCCCTGATCCAGCCCAGGCCCCCGCCGATCGTCTGTTCTTGTTGCATGTCCCCTCCCAGGGATCGGAAAGTCGTTGCGTTTGCAGTGTGGCGGGATTTTCCGCCCGTTTTCGCCCGTCTCCGGGCGTTGCCCGGGGAGCATGGCGGACGCGGCGGAGCGATGCAACAACCCCTCGCGGCCTGGACCCGCCGCGGGCGCCGATGCTAGCGTTTCCCCCTCAAGGGGGAGCGGATCGGGATCATGGTCGGATGGGCTATTCCGGTGCCGGAGCGGAACCCACCCGCAGCCGGGCGGGCGTTGGCGGCGGGCGCGCGCCGCGGCGCCGGTTGAGCGCGATGGCGCCGCGCATCGGCATCGCCGGCATCACCGGGCGCATGGGCCGGCTGCTGGCGGAGGAAATCCCCGCCGCCGGAGCGGTGCTGGCCGGCGGCACCTGCCGCGACGGCGCTGTCGCGCTGCCCGGCGGGGCCCCTCGGTTCGCCGATGTCGCGGCATTGGCCGCCGCCGCCGACGTGGTGGTGGATTTCACCCATGCCGCCGCCGTCGCCGCCCATGCCGCGGCACTCGGGGCCTCCCGCGCCGCCTGGGTGCTGGGCACCTCGGGCCTGTCGGCGGCGGACGAGGCGGCGGTGGATCGCGCCGCCGCCGCCATCCCGGTGGTCTATGCGGCCAATTTCTCGCCCGGGGTGAGCCTGGTGCTGGCGCTGGCCGAGCGGATGGCCGCCGCGCTGCCGGCGGATCAGTACGATGCCGAGATCGTCGAGATGCATCATCGCCAGAAGGTGGACGCGCCGTCCGGCACCGCCGTCGGCATCGGCCGGGCGGTGGCCGCCGGGCGCGGCGTGCGGCTGGAGAACGTGACGGAGAGCGGCCGGCATGGGCATACCGGGCCGCGACGGACCGGGGCGATCGGCTTCGCCGCCCTGCGCGGGGGCCAGGTGGTGGGCGAGCACACGCTGCTGTTCGCCGCCGCGACTGAACAGATCGCGCTGACGCATCGCGCGTTCGACCGCCGCGCCTTCGCCACCGGGGCGGTGCGGGCGGCGCTGTGGGCGGTCGGACAGCCGGCGGGGAGGTATGACATGGCCGACGTGCTGGGGATGCGCTGAACGGAGACCTCCGCCCGGGTGCCGGGCGTGCATTCCCGTCGAGGCCGGCTCACCGCCGGCGACCACGGGCAGACGTCCGGCCGGAACGATGAACGCGCCCCCCTGGCGTGGCGGGGGGAAACCCCGCTATCAGGGTGGCATCGTGTTTCAGGGCGGAGAGCAGGCAATGGCGGACAGCTGGGTGACGGTCGCGCAGGCGGCCGACATCGCCGAGGGCGGGGTGAAGGCGGTGCGGGTGGGCGATCACGAGATCGCCCTCTATCACCTGCCGGGCGGGGAGTTCCGCGCCACCGACAACATCTGCTCGCACGAATACGCCCAGCTCTCGGACGGGTGGCTGGAGAATGGCGAGATCGAGTGTCCGCTGCACGCGGCGCGGTTCGATATCCGCTCGGGAAAGGCGCTGTGCGCGCCGGCCGAGAAAGACCTGACGGTGTTCGAGGTGAAGCGGGAGGGGGACGCGCTGCTGGTGCGGGTGCCGGGGTAGCCGCTCAGGGCGCGAATTCGGTGGCGAACTCGGCGTTGATCGCGGCGAAGCGGGCGGGATCGAAGCCGGTGGTCCGCTCCATCGCGTCCATCGCCTCGAAATAGCGGGAGTTCTCCCCCGGGATGGTCCACTCCAGCAGCCGGCCCGCGGTGGTGCCGGTGTTGGTGAAGCCGTGCATGGTGCCGCGCGGAACGAACGCCAGGGTGCCGGGGCCGATGTCCGATTCCTGGCCGCCGACGGTCAGGTGATAGGTACCTTCGAGGACGAAGAAATACTCATCCCGGTCGAGGTGCCGGTGCAGCGGCGGCCCCTGGCCGGGCGCGAGGGTGGCGATGACGGCGGAGAAGCTGCCGCCGGTCGCCTCCGCCCCCAGCATCACCTGCATGTCGATCCCGAACGGGCGGATCGGCGCGGCGGTTTCGGTCGTGACGATACGTGGGCCGAGCGGTTCCATGGGGCGTCTTCCTGTTGGCGGTTGGAACGGGGTCAGTAGCGGCGGTAGAGCATCGTCAGCCGTCCCTGGATCTTCACCCGCTCGGCCGGGAAAATGCGGGTTTCGTGCTTCGGGTTGGCCGGTTCCAGCGCCACCGAATTGCCGCGCCGGCGCAACCGCTTCAAGGTGACCTCGGCATCGTCGATCAGCGCCACCACGATCTGCCCGTTCTCGGCGATGTCCCCGCGGCGGATGATGACGGTGTCGCCGTCCAGGATGCCGGCGTCGATCATCGAATCGCCGGCGACTTCCAGCGCGTAATGCTCCCCGAGCGGGAGCTGGGCGGTGGGGATGTCGATATAGGCGGCCGGGTCGCGCAGCGCCTCGATCGGCAGGCCGGCGGCGATGCGCCCATAGAGCGGCACCTGCATCGCCGGCGCGTCCGAGCTGGGCCGCGCGCCGGCGATGCGGGGCGCGAAATCCCCCTGGATGATGGTCGGGGCGAAGCCGCGCCCCTCCGCCTCCGCTGCGGCGGGGGCGGGCGCGGCGCGCGCGGCCATGTCATCGGGCAGCCGCAGCACGTCGAGCGCGCGGGCGCGGTGATGGTGACGGCGGATGAACCCCCGCTCCTCGAGCGATTGGACCAGGCGATGGATGCCGGATTTGGAGCGCAGGCCGACCCCTTCCCGCATCTCGTCGAAGGAGGGGGCGATGCCGGTTTCCCGGAGGCGGCCGTCGATGAACAGCAGCAGGTGGCGCTGCTTGCGGGTCAGCATGGGGCGAGGCACCTTTCACATGCGCGGGC
>JAKBCO010000321.1 GCA_021807785.1 Pseudomonadota bacterium | reverse complement strand
ACGCCCTCGATCTGGCCGGCCAGGTGATTGCGTTCCCGCATCAGCTTCTGCGCCCGGGACGGGTCGGCCCACAGCGTGGGGTCTTCGGCGCCGGCGTTCAGCTCCGCCAGCCGCGCTTCGGCGACATCCCAGTCAAAGATGCCTCCTCAGCAGCGCGATGGACTGCCTGATCTGTTCGTTGAGCGCATCGGATTCGGCGGACATCGGCGGGCCTTCTGCAACGGCGCGGGCTAATAGAGCCCGCCCAGGGCGTTGTCCACGCCGGGCGCGGCCTGGTGGCCGGGGGGTGCCGCGGATGGCGGCGGTCCGCCGGCGACGGCGGTGGCGGCGGCGCCGGAGGGAACCGGCTGGGTATCGGCCCCCGGGACCTCGCCAGGCTTGAAGGCGTCGGTCACCATGCCGGACCCGCTGTCCCAGCGGGCCATGGTCACGCCGGGCGGGGCGACGAACGGCAGCGCCGGCCGGCCCTTCAGCGCCGCCCGCATGTACTGGTTCCAGATCGGTGCCGCCACCACCGCGCCCGCCTGCCCGTGGCCCAGGGTGGAGGGCGTATCGAACCCCACCCAGACCACCGTCACCAGCTGCGGGGTGAAGCCCGAAAACCAGCCGTCCTGGAAATTCTCGGTGGTGCCGGTCTTGCCGGCGATCGGGCGATGGAACCCCTTGCCGGCCGGGATGCCGGTGCCGCGCGTGACCACCCCCTCCATCATGGTCACCACCTGGAAGACGCTGGCCGGGTCGGCGATCTGCTTGCGGCTGTCGATCAGCTGCGGCGGGACGGCCGGATTGTCGCAGGCGCAGGCGAGGCCGCGCGGGCGCCAGACCACGTGCCCCTCGGGGTCGGTGACGGAGGCGATCAGATGCGCGGTGACCTTGCGGCCCTGGTTGTCGAGGGTGGCGTAGGCGGCGGCCTCGTGCAGCACCGTGGTATCGGCCGCCCCCAGCGCCGCCGGCAGCACCAGCGGCAGGGATTTGACCATCCCGAACGCCTCGGCGGTGTGGGCGATGGATTTCATGCCCAGATGCTCGGCCAGCCGCACCGTGACCAGGTTCATCGACTGTTCCAGCGCGACGCGCAGCGGCGTCGGGCCGCCGAAATTGTCCTCGTAATTATGCGGGCGCCACAGCCCGCCGGCGCCCAGGTTGACCACGATCGGCGCGTTGAGGAAGCGCGAGCTCGGCGAGTAGCCGCGCTCCATCGCCGTCAGATAGACCATCGGCTTGAAGCTGCTGCCCGGCTGGCGCTGGGCCTGGGTGGCGCGGTTGAACTGGCTCGCGCGGTAGCTCCAGCCCCCCACCATCGCCACCACCGCCCCGGTGGTGGGGTCGAGGCTGACCAGCGCGCCCTGCACCTTCGGCACCTGCCGCAGCAGGGCCAGGCGCGTCGCGCCGCCGGGAGGGTGGATCAGGATCACGTCGCCCGGGTGGACCATCTGCGCGAGCCCCGCGAAGGCGGGCCGCATGGTCCCGCCCGGGGTCATCGGCTGGTGCCAGACGGCGCCGCCGAGGCTGAGGGCCGCCTGACGCGCGGCATGGTCGGCCGCCCCGAGCCAGCCGACGCGCGGCGCCGCCGGGCTGCCGCCGGGCAGCACCACCGCCAGCCGCCAGGCGCTCAGCATTCCCGCCGGCGGGGTTTGCCTGGCCAGCGCCTTCGGCCAGTCGGCGAGCGCGGCGGGCGGGAGGGTGGCGAGCGGACCGCGCCAGCCGCCCATCCGCCGGTCATAGGCCATCAGCCCGTCGCGCATGGCGCGCGTCGCCGCCGCTTGCAGGCGCGGGACCAGGGTGGTGCGCACCGTGAGCCCGCCCGACAGGGTGAGGCTGTTGCCGAAGCGCTCCACCAGCCGGTGCTGCACGTCCGAGGCGAACCAGTCGGCGCCGGCCACCGGGCGCGCCTGCACGCGGCCCGCCGGCAGCAGCGGTTCGGCCTTGGCGGCGGTGGCCTGGGCGCGGGTGATGGTGCCATCGTCGGCCATCCGGTCCAGCACCCAGTTGCGCCGCGCGAGCGCGGCGGCGGGCTGGTGCAGCGGGTCGTAATGGTGCGGCGCCTTGGGCAGGGCGGCGAGCGAGGCGTCCTCGGCCAGGGTGAGCTGGCCGGGCGGCTTGCCGAAATAGGTCTCGGCGGCGGCGGCGACGCCGTAGGCACCATCACCGAGATAGATCGCGTTGAGGTAGATGGTCAGGATCTGCTGCTTCGGCAGCGACTGGTCGATGCGCAGCGCGAGGAAGGCTTCCTCGATCTTGCGCACGAAGGTCATGCGGTGGCGGAGCAGCAGGTTCTTCGCCACCTGCATGGTGATGGTGGAGGCGCCGAGCGGGCGATGCCCGCTGCCCAGATGCATCACGTCCCAGATGCCGGCGCGCAGGATCGCCACCGGGTCGATGCCGGGATGGATCCAGAAATTCTGGTCCTCGGCGGCGAGGAAGGCGTTCTGCAGCGGGACCGGGATGTCGTGGAACGGCACCAGGATGCGCCGTTCGGTGGCGAGATCGGCCACCGGGCGGCCATCGGCGGCGTAGATCCGCGTCATCACCGGCGGCTGATAGTGGCGCAGCCCGGCGACCGAGGGCAGGTCCGAGCCGAAGCGCAGCCAGGCGAGGCCGGTGACGGCGGCGACAACGAGGACGCCGAGCGCGGCCAGCCCCAGCAGCGCGCCGACGAGCCGCCGCCCCCAGCCGCGACGCGGCTTCGGCGCGCGCGGGGCGGCGCGGCGCGGGCCAGGGGGAGCGGGGCGGCGGGAACGGCGCGGCGTGAGCGGCTGGTCGGCGGAGAGCGAGGGCGGCATGAAGCCGCATATGGCGCCTTTCCCGGCCCGAGACCAGGAGCGTCAATCGGGCGTGAGATGAGGGGCGCCGCGCCTTGCGCGGCGCCCCCCCGGGGTCAGCGGCCGCGGGCCGCCATGC
>JAKBCO010000320.1 GCA_021807785.1 Pseudomonadota bacterium | reverse complement strand
GTGTTGATGAGATAGGCGGCGGGCTTCATCAGCCCGAGCTCGGCCGCGCCGATCATGTGCCGGGTGCGCGGGGTCAGCGGGACATGCAGCGTGACCAGGTCCGAGGTCCGCAGCAGCTCGTCGAGCAGGCGGAAGCGCACCCCGAGCGCATCGGCCTGGTCCTCGGTCAGGCGGGCGATGTCGTAGTACTGCACCGCCATGCCGAAAGCCTGCGCGAGCCGGGCGGTCTTCTTGCCGATGGTGCCGAGGCCGACGATGCCGAGGATACGCCCGTGCAGCTCGTAGAGCCGGGTGTTGGCGACATCGTTGCCGCGCCAGCGGCCGGCGACCACGTTCTCATGCAGCCAGGTCAGGCGCCGACTGACCGCGAGCATCAGCATCATGGCATGTTCGGACACCGCGACCGCGTTCGCCCCGCCATTGTTGCAGACCGGCACGCCGGCGCGGCGGGCGGCCTCGATATCCACCCGGTCGTAGCCGGCCGACAGCAGCTGGACCAGCTTCAGCTTCGGGCAGGCGCGATAGAAGGCGTCGTCCATCGCGCCTTCGCCGAGACCGACCAGATATTCGGTCTCGGCCAGGGCGGCCTGGAACTCCGGGCTGGCGAAGGCGGCGACGGTGATCTCGAAGCCGGCGGGGGCGAGTTCGCGCATCACGTCGAGCGCGCTCAGCGGGTTGGCGGGGATCAGGATGCGCGGGGCCATGGCGATTCCTCCGAGGGTGTTGCCGCGACGATAGGGCCGGACGTCACGGCGCGCGAGGGCAGGTGACAGCGCGGGGCGCAGTGCTAGACTGCGCGGAGGTCAACGGAGGAACCGCCATGATCCACGAGCTGCGCATCTATGACTGCGTCCCGGGCCGGCTGCCCGACCTGCTGAAGCGCTTCGATACCATCACCCTGAAGATCTGGCAGAAGCACGGCATCCATCAGGCCGGGTTCTGGACCACGCTGATCGGGGAATCCAACCAGCGGCTGTATTACCTGCTCGCCTGGGAGTCGCTGGCCGACCGCGAGCGCAAATGGAACGCGTTCCAGGCCGATCCGGACTGGCATCGCGCCCGCGCGGAGACCGAGGCGAACGGGCCCATCGTGGCGCAGGTGACCAACGAGATCCTGGTGCCGACCGGATTTTCGGCGGTGAAGTAGCGACTACGGCGCCGCCATCGCCGTGGCGACGAAGCGGCCCAGGGCGGACAGATCGACCGGATGGTCGGTCTCGTTCGCCACCGCCACCGTCACCCCGGCGCGGCGGCAGATGAAGATGCGCTGGTCAGACGCGCCCGAGGCCCAGGCCACGTCGCGCGGAAGCTCCGCGAAGGTGCCATCGGCGTTGGAGCGGAAGCAGGCGGCGTAGCTGGTCCCGGCGTGGCTCGGCGTCAGCGCCCAGTCGGCCCAGCCCGCCGGCAGCAGCCGCTCCCCCGCCCAGACCCCGTCGCGCAGATAGAGCACGCCGAGCTTGGCGTAGTCCCGCAGGGTGGCGAACCCCGCGCCGGAGGCGATCATGTTGCCGAAAATATCGGCCGATTGCCGATAGCTGCGCATCCCGATCCGGTCCGCGAGCAGCGCGTGGAGCCCGGCGGGATACGCGTGTCCGCGCCGCGCGATGGCCGCGCGCAGGACCGCCCCCAGCACGTTGATGCCGCTGTTGACGTAGCGGAACACCGCGCCCGGGGCGGTGGCGACGATCGATCGTTGCGCGGTCTCGAACGCATCGGCGGCGTCCTGATAGACGGCGCTGTTCTCGAACCCCAGCCGGACCTGTCCGTCCGTTCCCAGCACCGGCATGGCCAGGCCCGAACGCATCCGTAGCAGATGCTCATAGGTGATGAGCCGGTGGATGCCGCGCGGGTCGGTCCAGAGCGGCGCCGCCGCCGGGTCCTGCACCGAGCCGATCCAGCCCTCGTGGATCAGCCGGCCGATCTGGGTGGCGGTGATCGCCTTGGTCATCGACCAGCTCGGCGTGGCCCGGTCCGGCGCGCCGAACCTGCTGTAGCGCTCGAAGAAGATGCGCTCGGGCGTGGCGGCCAGCACACCGTAGAGGCCCGGGCAGGCGGCGAACAGCGCATCGGCCGCCCCGGCCAGCGCGGGGTCGGGGCGCGGCGCGGCGACCGCGTCGCCCGCCGGCCAGTCGGCCCCCGGGGTGCCGGCGGCGCGCGCGATCGGCGTCGGTTCGAAGCGCGGGGCGGCGTGCGGGCCGAGCAGCACGCCGCCCCAGCCGGGCGGCGCGATGGCGGTGCCCGACACCGGCGGGCCGAAAGCGGCGTCCTCCCACCGCGCCGTCACCGACCGGTGCGCGGGATCGGCGGCGATGGACAGCCGCCCCTCCGCCGCCGCCGCATCGAGCGCGGCTTGCAGCCCGCCGTCGGGCGCCGGCCGCGCGGCGAGCCCGGCCGGGACGGTGGCGGCCCGCGGGCGCAGATGCGCGCGCGCCGTTGCTTCATCGAGGCCGGAGACGAACATCATGTCCGTCATCCGCTTGGCGATGAAATTGACGCTGCGCTGGCGCAGCGCCCCCGGCGAGGCGTCATGGATCAGCGGATCCGCCGGGCGCGCGCCCGGAGGCACGATCGGAGCCTGGTCGAAGAGCGGCTCGGGCGGCGGGGCGGCGGTCATGCGGCGCGGGCCGTGAAATACCGGCTGGCCATGCCTTTCTGGTTTTCGTAGAGCGATCCCTGGTTGGCCGCTGGCGGCAACGGCAGGCGCACCGGCGCGGGTGCGAGCCGCGGCGGACGCGGCTGGCCGGCCACCATCAGCGCGTCGAAGGCCTCGATCCCGGCCGAAAACCCCAAGAGCGGCCAGGCATCGGCGGCGCGGAATTGAAACAGCAGCAGCCGGCGGTCGCGGTCGGACAGGTTCGGCGCCGAGCCATGCACCGCGCGCACGTGATGGACGGTGATCGATCCGGCCGGTCCGGTCA